>NZ_CP016207.1:1253428-1427394 GCF_001683375.1 Streptococcus sp. oral taxon 064
TTAACCACAAACTCATCGTTCCTCATACACTTTGCAATGTAGAAAATCCAAGTACAGAGATTGAATTTGCAGGCGAAAAATTGTCTTCACCAATCATTATGGCGCCTGTTGCGGCTCATAAATTGGCAAATGAACAGGGTGAAGTGGCGACTGCGCGTGGTGTGCATGAGTTTGGTTCTCTCTATACAACCAGCTCTTACTCTACTGTCGACCTTCCAGAAATTACGGAAGCCCTTCAAGGGACACCTCATTGGTTCCAGTTTTACTTTAGTAAAGATGATGGTATCAATCGCCACATCATGGACCGTGTGAAGGCTGAAGGTTATAAAGCGATTGTCTTGACGGCTGATGCTACGGTAGGGGGCAATCGTGAGGTCGATAAGCGTAATGGTTTTGTCTTCCCAGTTGGCATGCCGATTGTTGAAGAATACCTGCCAGAAGGTGCTGGTAAATCAATGGACTTTGTTTACAAATCAGCTAAACAGCGCCTATCTCCACGAGATGTAGAATTTATCGCTGAATACTCAGGACTTCCTGTTTATGTCAAGGGGCCACAATGCCGTGAGGACGTTGAACGTTCGCTTGCTGCTGGAGCTTCTGGTATCTGGGTAACCAACCATGGTGGCCGTCAAATCGACGGTGGGCCAGCTGCCTTTGACTCACTTCAAGAAGTAGCAGAAGCAGTTGACAAACGCGTACCAATTGTCTTTGACTCTGGTATTCGTCGTGGCCAACACGTCTTTAAAGCCTTGGCTTCAGGAGCAGACTTGATAGCTATTGGCCGCCCGGTTATCTATGGCTTGGCTCTCGGCGGTAGTGTTGGTGTGCGTCAAGTCTTTGAACACTTGAATGCAGAATTGAAGACAGTTATGCAGTTATCTGGAACTCAGACTATTGAAGATGTCAAACACTTCAAACTCCGTCACAACCCATACAATCCAACCTTCCCAGTTGACCCTCGTGACTTAAAATTGTATTGATAAAATAGCTTGCCTCCACTTGATGTGGAGGTTTTTCTTCGTCTATAGGAAGAATAAATCACCATTGAAATCTATATAAATATATTTTTCAGTCAAATATCTTGCTAGGGCTTTCATTTTTTGCTATACTGGTGCAGTAATTAAATAATAAAGACATTTGGGGTGCTTTAGGCTGAGATGATACCCATTGAACCTGATACAGTTAAGACTGGCGAAGGGAAATGTGAAACGTTTTTTCGTATGGCGAAATGAACGATCTAATCTTGTAAGCTAAACTCTAATTCTTGATTGTAATTGGAGTTTTTTTGTTTATATAAACTGGATGAAGGTGATACAAAGCATTTAGGTAGCTTTTCTTGAACGCCCTTGATTTTCTTTAAAAAGGTCAAGTAAAACTAGGATTTTCTTGATGTTTTGTTGATTACGAACGAGTAAAGAGAGGAAAAGTAAATATGGAAAGACAAGACTATGCATTTCAGCCAGGTTTGACTGTTGGAGAATTATTAAAAAGCAGTCAGAAGGATTGGCAGGCTGCAATCAATCATCGTTTTGTTAAGGAACTTTTTGCGGGGACAATTGAGAATAAGGTCTTAAAAGACTACCTAATTCAAGATTATCACTTCTTTGATGCCTTCTTATCCATGCTGGGTGCTTGCGTAGCCCACGCAGACCAGCTTGAATCCAAGCTTCGTTTTGCCAAGCAACTAGGCTTTCTTGAAGCAGATGAAGACGGTTATTTCCAAAAAGCTTTCAAAGATTTAAAAGTATCTGAGAATGACTATCTGGAAGTGACCTTGCATCCTGTAACAAAAGCCTTTCAGGAGCTTATGTATTCTGCTGTATCATCATCAGACTATGCCCATCTTTTAGTCATGCTGGTCATTGCAGAAGGTCTCTATTTAGACTGGGGTTCTAAAGATTTGGCTCTACCTGAAGCCTATATTCATTCGGAATGGATTAATCTCCACAGAGGTCCTTTCTTTGCAGAGTGGGTTCAATTTCTGGTTGACGAACTCAATCGTGTCGGAAAAGGTCGAGAAGATTTGACAGAACTTAAGCAACGCTGGAACCAAGCAGTCGCTTTAGAATTAGCCTTTTTTGATATTGGTTATGATGCTTAGGGAAAGTTCAGGATACTGACAAATTTGATGAGGTAAATCATTCAATGTAACTGAAAAATTTCTTAACGAAAGATAGAGATAAATCGAAATCAGTAGATCGTATAAAGTGAAAAGGAAGGATTTCAATATGACAAGTTTAAAATTATTAAAAGAAAAAGCACCATTAGTAATCTGTATCACCAATGATGTTGTAAAAAACTTTACAGCAAATGGATTAGTAGCACTGGGTGCCTCACCAGCTATGAGCGAGTACCCAGCAGACTTAGAAGATCTATTAAAATATGCTGGAGGATTATTGATTAACATTGGGACTTTAACGGATAATAATTGGAAGCTGTACCAAGAGGCACTAAAAATTGCTGAAAAATATAATGTTCCTGCAGTTTTAGATCCTGTAGCCTGTGGAGCAGGAGAATATAGAAAAAAAGTAGCAGATGATCTAATCAATAATTACAAACTGGCAGCGATTAGGGGAAATGCTGGCGAGATTGCCTCTTTAGTAGGAATAAATGTGGCATCTAAAGGAGTAGATAGTGCAGGCGTAGATAATATTGATGAAATTGCTCTAGCAGCAAATAAAAAGTTCAATATTCCAATAGTAGTAACAGGTGAAGTGGATGCCATTGCGGTTAATGGAGAAGTTGTAACGATTCATAATGGTAGTGCCATGATGCCAAAAGTTATTGGGACAGGATGCTTATTAGGTGCTGTAGTAGCAAGCTTTATCGGACTTGAAAAAGGTCAAGAATTGAAATCATTAGAAACAGCAATGTTGGTTTACAATATCGCTGGAGAAATGGCAGAAAAACGTCCAAATGGGCATCTTCCTGGAACATTTAAAGTTGAATTTATAAATGCCTTATACGAGATTACAGACGAAGATGTAAAGGAATTCAAAAGAGTGAAGTAAGATGTTTCATAAAGAATTACTAAAACTATATTTTATTTGTGGAACGACTACTTGCCAAGGAAAAGATATATATAGAGTCGTTGAGGAAGCCTTAAAAGGTGGTATAACCTTATTTCAATTCCGTGAAAAAGGTGAGGGAGCCTTAGAAGGTAAAGAAAAAGTCGAATTAGCAATTAAACTACAGGATCTTTGTAAAAAATACAATGTTCCGTTTATTGTTAATGATGATATTGATTTGGCAATGGAAATTGATGCTGATGGTGTACATGTAGGACAGGATGATCTTGGTGTTGATGAAATTAGAAAATTGATGCCAGATAAAATAATTGGTCTTTCTATAAAAAACGAGGAAGAATTTCAACAATCAAAAGTTGAATATGTAGATTATGTTGGTGTTGGTCCTGTATTTGATACCCAGTCAAAAGATGATGCTGGTGGTGCTATAGGTTATGAAGGTCTTAAATTGATGAGAAAACTATTGCCACAAATTCCCTTAGTTGCAATTGGTGGGATACAGACGCAACATATTAAAGATATTATGAAGACCAATGTTGACGGCGTTTCAATCATTTCAGCAATATCGTATGCAAAAAATATAGAAAAAACTGTTCGGGAAATGAGTGAACAATAGGCATCAATTTTTCCTTGGATTCTGAGGGAGTAGGATTTTCTTTTTTCTAAAAAGATATGTCCAGATTCAGTTCAAATAGCTAATCCATCAAATAAGTCATTTATTTTTTGCAAAAGAAAGATCTGCTGTCTTTTTGAGTACAAGGCTGTATTTCCAGTTCAATTCCTTGAACTAGAATAAATCGTCTGTTAAAATAATTATATAATTAAATAATAAAGACATTTGGGGTGCTTTAGGCTGAGATGATACCCATTGAACCTGATACAGTTAGTACTGTCGAAGGGAAATGTGAAAAGGTTTTTTTCGTATGTCGAAAAGAACTGTCTAATCTTGTAAGGTAAACTCTAATTCTCGTTTGTAATTGGAGTTTTTTTGTTTATCAAAAGAGGATAGGCTGGACGTTAAGCCTTTCGGTAGCTCACCTTGAATACCCCACTTTTCTTTAAAAAAGGAGTTTTTTATGTTGAAAAAATGGCAGTTAAAAGAGGTTATTTTACTTGCTTTCTTGTCTATCTTTTTTGGTGGCGTTTTTGTGGGTTCAGGCTATCTGTTTGATATCCTCACCCTGATTTTAGCACCTCTTGGTTTACAGGCCTTTGCCAATGAAATCCTCTTTGGTCTCTGGTGTATGGCTGCACCCATTGCTGCCATCTTTGTTCCAAGAGTGGGAAGCGCAACGATTGGAGAAGGGCTAGCTGCGCTTGCTGAAGTTCTTTATGGTAGCCAATTTGGTCTAGGTGCCCTTTTGTCTGGCTTGGTTCAAGGTTTGGGAAGTGAACTTGGTTTTATCGTAACCAAGAATCGCTATGAAAGTTGGCTCTCTCTAACTGCCAATAGTATTGGGATTACCCTTTTTAGCTTTGTCTATGAATACATTAAGTTAGGTTACTATGCCTTCTCCCTTCCTTTTGTCCTTTCCTTGCTAGTGGTACGTTTTATTTCCGTCTTTTTCTTCTGTACTATCTTGGTTCGTGCCATTGTCAAACTCTATCATCAGTTTGCAACTGGAGGAAAAGCATAGATGGGGCTGGAATTACGGGAGATTCAGTCCCCAATTTTTTCAGAACCGATTGATTTTACCTTTCATGGGCAAGCCTTTACCTTGTTAGTTGGGAGCAGTGGTTCTGGAAAATCAAGCCTCTTTCAATTGATTGCCCAAGTCAGTTCTCTTCCCTATAGCGGTCAAGTCCTGATAAATGGGAGCGAGGTCAGTCAGCTTTCTATCATCGAACGTGTCCAGACGGTTGGTATTCTCTTTCAAAATCCTAATCATCAATTTACAATGGAGAACTTGTTTGAGGAGCTGATTTTTACCTTGGAAAATATTGGGCATCCCGTTCAGGAAATTGATTCTAAAATAGCAGAGGTTGTCCAGCAATGTCGGTGCAAGGCAATCTTGCACCGTCCAATTCATCACTTATCAGGTGGAGAAAAGCAAAAGGCTGCACTGGCAGTTCTCTTTGCTATGAATCCTAGGGTCTATCTCTTGGATGAGCCCTTCGCTTCCATTGATCGTAAGAGTAGGATAGAGATATTGGAGATTCTAAAAGAGTTGGTCTCTGATGGGAAGACAGTTATCCTGTGTGACCATGATTTAACGGACTATGAAGCCTATATCGACCATATGGTGGAGCTAAGAGACGGTCAACTAAGAGAAGTGTTTCAAATCCCTTCCTCTGAGATGATACAGGTCGCTTCAAAGGAAGTTGCTTCTAGCCCAGAACTATTTCATATGGACCGTTTGACTTGTGAGCTGGATCATCGCCCCCTCTTTTCGATTGCGGATTTCACATTTTACCAAGGGATTTCCTGTATCTTGGGTGACAATGGTGTCGGGAAATCAACCCTCTTTCGGTCTATTCTTCAATTTCAAAAGTATAAGGGGCGCATTACTTGGAAGAGTTGTGTTCTAAAAAAGAAAAAAAGTTTGTATCGCGATCTGACTGGTGTTGTTCAGGAAGCTGAGAAGCAGTTTATCCGAGGCAGTCTGAGAGAGGAACTGCAACTAGATAGCCCAGACTCTGAAAGAAATCAGCGGATTCTCCAAGCTTTAGGATATTTTGATCTGGAGCAGGCGCTTGATAGGAGTCCCTATCAATTAAGTGGTGGTCAGCAAAAGATACTTCAGCTTTTGTCCATCTTGACCAGCAAGGCTTCTGTGATCTTGCTAGATGAGCCATTTGCTGGTTTGGATGATAGAGCCTGCCATTATTTTTGTCAGTGGATGTTGGAGGATAGAAATCAAGGAAGAAGTTTTTTGATCATTAGCCATCGTTTAGATCCCTTGATCTCTGTGGTTGATTATTGGATTGAGATGACTAGTCAGGGTCTTAGTCATGTGAAAGAGGTGACCATCAGCAAACCTCTCCCATCTCTGAAAAATGATACTCTAGGGGAGGTGAGGTAGTATGATCAAAGTAGCAACTAAGACACCGGTTATCAGTCTCTTCTTTCTAGTTTTATCCTTGGAAACATCTTTCATTCCTTCGATTGCTCTTAATCTTTCAGTAGTCGCATTTTGCATTCTCTTCATGCTCTACCACCGTCGATTTAAGATGTTGGCTTGGATGCTCGTACTCGCCATCTTACCATCTTTTGCCAACTACTGGGCAGTACAGTTACATGGGGATGCTTCGCAGGCAGTCATGCTTGGGACGAGGGCTTTTGTGACGGTTTGTATTGGTCTTGTCTTTGTTTCTAGTATTTCCTTAAAAGAGCTTCTCTTGTACTTGGCTCAAAAGGGCCTATCACGGTCTTGGGCCTATGCCTTAATTGTGGTATTCAATGCCTTTCCCCTCATTCAACAAGAAATCAAGTCCCTCAAGGAAGCTTGCTTATTGCGTGGTCAAAAATTGCATGTTTGGTCTCCCCTGATTTACAGTAAGGTTCTGATGACAGTCTTTAGGTGGCGCCATCTTTATCTGATCGCTTTGTCTGCGCACGGATATGACGAACATGCACAGTTGGAGAATCGCTATCGGACCTTTTATATTCCTCAAAGGACAACATTGATCTACCTACTTTTCTTTTTACTACTTCAAACCAGTTTATTTCTATAAAGGAGTTATTATGGAATTCACAGATATTGCGATGGAATTATCCAAGGAAGCTTGGCAGGCTTCCTTTCATCACCCATTTGTATTACAGTTACAAGAGGGAACGTTAGAACCTTCCATCTTTCGCTATTACCTGATTCAGGATGCCTACTATCTGAAGGCCTTCTCAGAAGCCTATCACCTCTTGGCTGATAAGACTTCCAACGAGGAGATGAAAAGACTCTTGAAACAAAATGCCCAGAGTCTAGTGGAAGGTGAATTGTTTATCCGCCAACAATTTTTCAAGGAATTAAGAATCAGCGACCAGGAAATAGACGAGCAACCGATTGCTCCAACCTGTTATCATTACATTTCGCATATTTATCGACAGTTTGCAGAGCCAAACTTGGGCATTGCTTTTGCTAGTTTGCTCCCATGTCCTTGGTTATACCATGATTTGGGCAAGGCACTTAATCGCAAACCATCCCCGAATCCTCTTTATCAACAGTGGATTGAAACCTATATCACCGATGAATTAGAACAGCAGATTAAAGAGGAAGAAGCACTGGTCAATCAGCTCTATCGAGAAAGCAATGAGACGGACAAACAAAAAATGCTAGAGGCCTTCCACCGAAGTGTCCACATGGAAGCCAAGTTTTGGGAGATGGCTTACCAACATCAAACATGGACGAGTGATTTGCAGTCCTTAGAAAAAGAGAAGAAATAGAAAATGAGAAACCACCAACTTCAAGTTCACAAATTAACCATTTTATCCATGATGATTGCCCTTGACGTAGTTCTTACACCCATTTTTCGAATTGAAGGAATGGCACCAATGTCCAGTGTAGTCAACATTCTTGCAGGGATCTTGATGGGGCCTGTTTATGCCTTGGTCATGGCTACAGTCACAGCCTTTATCCGTATGTCTACTCAGGGCATTCCCCCTTTGGCCCTAACAGGAGCTACTTTTGGAGCCCTCCTCGCAGGTCTCTTTTATAAGTTTGGTAGAAAATTTTACTTCTCTGCCCTAGGAGAAATTTTGGGAACAGGGATTATCGGATCCATTGTTTCCTATCCTGTTATGGTACTTTTTACAGGATCGGCTGCTAAGCTCAGCTGGTTTATCTACACTCCGCGATTTTTCGGAGCGACCTTGATTGGTACAGCCATAGCTTTTCTTGCCTTTCGATTTTTGATCAAGCAGGAATTCTTTAAAAAAGTGCAGGGATATTTCTTTGGAGAAAGGATAGAATGATGCAGAAATTGACAAATCCTTTCCCTCTGGCAACCAGTTCCTTGATTCACTGTATTACCAATGAGATTTCATGTGAGATGCTGGCTAATGGCATTTTGGCTCTGGGATGCAAACCAGTCATGGCAGATGATCCTCGTGAGGTTCTTGATTTTACTAAGCAAAGTCAGGCTCTCTTCATCAATTTGGGGCATTTGTCAGCTGAGAAGGAGAAAGCAATCCGTATGGCAGCTACTTATGCAAACCAAGCTTCTCTTCCAATGGTAGTAGATGCGGTTGGTGTAGCAGCGTCACCCATTCGTAAGGGGCTAGTCAGAGAGCTTTTAGAATACAAGCCCACGGTCCTTAAAGGAAATATGTCGGAAATCCGAAGTCTTGTTGGTTTAAAGCACCACGGAGTGGGAGTTGATGCTAGTGCTAAAGATCAAGAAACTGAGGATTTGCTTCAAGTCTTGAAAGACTGGTGTCAACTTTATCCTGGTATGTCGTTCCTAGTCACTGGACCCAAGGATCTCATCGTTTCGGAGAATCAGGTTGCAATATTGGGAAATGGCTGTGCAGAATTGGACTGGATAACAGGGACAGGAGACTTGGTTGGAGCCTTGACAGCCGTTTTTCTCAGCCAAGGAAAGACTGCCTTTGAAGCTTCGTGCCTAGCAGTTTCTTATTTCAATATCTCTGCTGAGAGAATAGTTGTTCAAGGAATGGGATTGGAAGATTTTCGTTACCAAGTTCTCAATCAACTCTCTCTCCTAAAGAGAGACGAAAACTGGCTAGAAGCCATCAAAGGAGACTTTTATGAATAGAAAAGTACTTAAACTGTATCTAGTAACCAATCGCTACCAAGATTCCTTGGAAAATTTTCTTGAAAAAGTCGAGGCGGCCTGCCGTTCAGGTGTTACCATCATCCAACTACGAGAAAAAAATCTCACCACCAATCAATACTATCAACTGGCAAAACAAGTCAAGGAAATAACAGATGCCTATCAGGTTCCCTTGATTATCGATGATCGTTTGGATGTTTGTCTCGCGGTTGATGCTACAGGTCTGCATATTGGCGACGATGAGCTACCAGTTTCGGTTGCCCGCCAAGTATTGGGTCCTGACAAAATCCTCGGTGTCACTGCTAAAACAGTTAAAAGAGCCCTTGAAGCAGAAACATCGGGTGCGGATTACTTGGGAACAGGAGCCATTTTTCCGACTACGACCAAAGAAAATGCACCCATCACCCTGATTTCAACCTTGAAAACCATTTGCCAAACGGTCGCCATTCCAGTAGTTGCTATCGGAGGCTTGACGTCAGAGAATATTGACCAACTTATCGGCACGGGCATAGCTGGTGTAGCTGTCGTACGTGATCTGATGCAGGCAGAAGATATTGAAGCAAAAACGCAAGTCTTTTTAACAAAGCTGGATGACATGATTTCCTAATCAAAAACTCTCTAATTCCTTATAGCAGGAACTAGAGAGTTTTTCTTAATCTTTAAAAGTTGTATGGTTGACTGGGCCAGAACCATGTCCGAGTTGAGGAGCATCTTGGATGGCTTTCGTGATAAAGGCCTTGGCCTTATCAACTGACTGGTAAAGGCTTCTGCCCTTGGCTAGTTCAGCCGTAATCACAGCAGCAAAAGTACATCCGGTACCATGGGTGTGACAGGTTTGAATTCTTGGACTTTCCCAGACAAATTGCTCCTCCTTGGTAAAGAGGAAATCCTTGGCACCACCTTCAAGATGGCCACCTTTGATAACAACGGACTGAGGACCAAATTCTTTTATAATCAGGCGACCAGCACGCTGCATGTCTTCTGGATCATGAATCGAAAAACCAACAATCTCTTCTGCCTCAGGAAGATTCGGAGTGATAATGGTTGCAAGGGGAAGCAGATTTGTTTTTAGGTAGTCTCTGGCACTGGAATCAATCAGGGTGTCCCCACTCGTAGCGACCATAACAGGATCAAGCACATAGGGACAGTCCAGCTTTTTAAGATAGGGTTGGATGATCTCCATGATCTCAGTAGTTGCCAACATCCCAGTTTTTACAGCCTGAGGATTGATATCCGAAAAGACACTCTCCAATTGTGCTTCCAGCATTTGGTTGGAGACGTGCTCGATTAGCTGAACGCCTTTGGTATTTTGAGCGACAAGACTGGTCACAACGGCCATTCCATAGACATCTCTAGCTTGGAATGACTTTAAATCAGCCATAATGCCAGCACCGCCACTAGGGTCAGTCCCTGCAATGGTTAGAGCAACGGGTAAATAAGTCATCTAAAACCTCCCAACCAACTGAAGTTTGTATTCTTAAGAACAAGCTAGTCTGTTTTAGGAAGGCAATGGAAGACTGGTAGTCCCCATTATTGTTTCCACTTCCATCAGTCAGCATTACCTAGATTGAGTCAAAGGGATCTAACAGTCGTTAATCTCAGCTTTACGCACCCCTAGTGGTTGTTTTCTTTTTTCTACAGTATAGCATATTTTTATAGTTTATATAGTAAAATTTGACTGCAAATCTCTCATCAAATGGTTAAAGTACTTTTTTAAGAAATATGTAATTTTATAATTGACAAATGTAGATTTTGGAGGTATACTGATAATTGTAATTGACAAATGTAGATTTTGGAGGTGTGCTGATGCAGATTTCAGATGCAGAATGGCAAGTCATGAAGATTATTTGGATGCAGGGCGAACAGACCAGTACGGATTTGATCAGAGTTCTGGCGGAGCGGTTTGACTGGTCCAAGTCTACAGTTCAGACCCTTTTAGCTCGTCTGGTTGAGAAAGAGTGCCTGACTAGGAAAAAAGAGGGCAAGTCCTTTGTCTATTCAGCCCTTTTAACTCTGGATCAAAGCCGAGACCTGCTTGTCCGAGATATCAAGGACAAGGTTTGTTCTCGTAGGATGAAGCAGTTGGTGGCTGACTTGATTGCGGAATGTGATTTCACTCAGGCTGATTTGGCAGACTTGGAAGCTGTGATTTCTGAGAAAAAAGCTAGCGCAGTTGCTGAAGTAAAATGTAATTGTATGTAAAGGAGACGTCATGTTAAATAGTATTGTAACCATTGTTTGTATTGCCCTTATCGCGTTTATCTTGTTTTGGTTTTTCAAAAAGCCTGAAAAATCTGGACAAAAGGCCCAGCAAAAAAAGGGCTACCAAGAGATTCGAGTGGAAGTCAAGGGAGGTTATACGCCTGACTTGATTATCCTCAAGAAATCAGTGCCAGCTCGTATTATCTTTGATCGTAAGGATCCTTCACCCTGTCTGGATCAAATTGTTTTTCCAGATTTTGGAGTACATGCGGACCTGCCTATGGGGGAAGAGTATGTAGTGGAAATCACGCCTGAGCAGGCTGGAGAGTTTGGATTTGCTTGTGGTATGAACATGATGCACGGCAAGATGATTGTAGAGTAGGAGGAAACTATGACAGAAATTGTGAAAGCCAGCCTAGAAAATGGCATTCAAAAAATCCGTATCACAGCTGAAAAAGGCTATCACCCAGCCCATATCCAGCTCCAAAAAGGGATTCCCGCTGAGATTACCTTTCATCGTGCAACCCCTTCAAACTGTTATAAAGAAATTCTTTTCGAAGAAGAAGGGATTCTAGAACCAATCGGAGTAGACGAGGAAAAGGTCATTCGTTTTACACCTCAAGAGTTGGGGAAACATGAATTCTCATGTGGAATGAAGATGCAAAAGGGAAGCTATACCGTCGTTGAGAAGACTCGAAAATCTTTGTCACTTTTGCAACGTTTTTGGATTACCAGTATCTTTACTGTGCCTCTTGTGATTCTCATGATTGGGATGTTGACAGGCAGCATTAGTCACCAAGTCATGCATTGGGGAACCTTTCTAGCCACAACGCCTATTATGTTAGTAGCAGGTGGTCCTTATATCCAAAGCGCTTGGGCCAGCTTTAAAAAACACAATGCTAATATGGATACCTTGGTTGCTTTGGGAACTCTAGTGGCTTATCTCTATAGTCTAGTTGCCCTCTTCGCTGGGCTCCCTGTCTACTTTGAAAGTGCTGGATTTATCCTCTTCTTCGTTCTTTTGGGAGCAGTTTTTGAAGAGAAAATGCGGAAAAATACTTCACAAGCTGTGGAGAAACTACTAGACTTGCAGGCTAAAACAGCAGAAGTCTTGCGTGATGATAGCTATGTTCAAGTTCCCTTGGACCAAGTCAAGGTAGGCGACCTGATTCGAGTACGGCCCGGTGAAAAGATTGCAGTTGATGGTGTCGTAGTGGAAGGTGTGTCCAGCATAGATGAATCCATGGTGACAGGTGAGAGCTTGCCGGTAGACAAAACAGTTGGAGATACCGTCATTGGCTCAACCATCAATAATAGTGGAACCCTTGTTTTTAGGGCAGAAAAAGTTGGCTCAGAGACTGTTTTGGCTCAGATTGTAGACTTTGTGAAGAAAGCTCAAACTAGTCGTGCGCCGATTCAGGACTTGACAGATAAGATTTCAGGGATTTTTGTCCCAGCAGTTGTCATTTTAGGAATCGTGACCTTTTGGGTTTGGTTCGTCTTGCTCAGGGATAGTGTAGTCGTGCTTGGAGCTAGCTTTGTGTCTTCTCTTCTCTATGGAGTTGCGGTTTTGATTATTGCCTGCCCTTGTGCCTTGGGTCTTGCAACACCGACAGCTCTTATGGTAGGGACAGGACGCAGTGCCAAAATGGGGGTTCTTCTCAAAAATGGAACAGTCTTACAGGAAATTCAGAAAGTCCAAACTATTGTGTTTGACAAGACAGGGACTTTGACGGAAGGAAAACCAGTGGTCACTGATATCATTGGCGATGAGACAGAAGTGCTCGGCTTAGCTGCCTCTTTAGAAGAAGCTTCCCAACATCCATTGGCTGAGGCTATTGTCAAGCGAGCGAGTGAAGCTGGACTTGAGTTTCAAACTGTTGAAAATTTCCAAGCCTTGCATGGAAAAGGTGTTTCAGGGCAAATAGCTGGAAAACAAGTTCTGCTTGGAAATGCTAAAATGCTGGATAGTATGGATATTTCTAGCGCTTATCAAGAAAAACTAGAAGAACTAGAAAAAGAAGCTAAGACAGTTGTTTTCTTGGCTGTGGACAATGAAATCAAAGGTTTGCTTGCTTTGCAAGACATTCCCAAGGGAAATGCCAAGCTGGCCATCAGTCAGTTGAAAAAACGTGGTCTTAAAACAGTCATGCTGACAGGAGACAATGCAGGTGTGGCGCGTGCCATTGCCGATCAGATCGGCATTGAAGAGGTCATTGCTGGTGTCTTGCCAGAAGAAAAAGCCCATGAAATCCATAAACTACAAGAGGCTGGCAAAGTAGCCTTTGTTGGGGATGGTATTAATGATGCGCCAGCCCTCAGTGTAGCAGATGTGGGAATTGCCATGGGTGCTGGAACCGATATCGCCATTGAGTCAGCAGATTTGGTGTTAACAACCAATAACCTCCTAGGAGTGGTTCGTGCTTTTGATATGAGTAAGAAAACCTTTAATCGTATTCTGCTCAATCTTTTCTGGGCCTTTATTTACAATGTCGTCGGAATTCCGATAGCGGCAGGAGTCTTTTCAGGTGTTGGACTGGCCCTCAATCCAGAACTGGCAGGTCTAGCCATGGCCTTTAGTTCTGTATCTGTTCTGACCAGTTCACTCTTACTAAACTTTAGTAAAATAGACTAAAAGCGAGCTTGCTCGCTTTTTATACTCTTCGAAAATCAAATTCAAACCACGTCAGCGTCGCCTTACCGTACTCAAGTACAGCCTGCGGCTAGCTTCCTAGTTTGCTCTTTGATTTTCATTGAGTATTATTATAAAACAGAAACTAAAAACGTTTTCAAACTGTACTGTAATAGATAATAAAAATTTCTGAGCACATTCTTAGGAGACCCAAAACAAATGTGGTAAAGTAGTAGAGTAAAAATTTGCTGAAACGTTTCCAAATAATATATGAAAACGGATGAATCAAGTTTTAAAAATAATTGAAGGAGAGTTATCATTATGACTCAAGGGAAAATTACTGCATCTGCAGCAATGCTTAATGTATTGAAAACATGGGGCGTAGACACAATCTACGGTATCCCATCAGGAACACTCAGCTCATTGATGGACGCTTTGGCTGAAGACAAAGATATCCGCTTCTTGCAAGTTCGTCACGAAGAAACAGGTGCTCTTGCAGCAGTCATGCAAGCTAAATTTGGCGGCTCAATCGGGGTTGCAGTTGGTTCAGGTGGTCCAGGTGCGACTCACTTGATTAACGGTGTTTACGATGCAGCTATGGATAACACTCCATTCCTTGCTATCCTTGGATCACGTCCAGTTAACGAACTCAACATGGATGCCTTCCAAGAATTGAACCAAAACCCAATGTACAACGGTATCGCTGTTTACAACAAACGTGTCGCTTACGCTGAGCAATTGCCAAAAGTAATCGACGAAGCTTGCCGTGCTGCAGTTTCTAAAAAAGGTCCAGCTGTTGTTGAAATTCCAGTAAACTTCGGTTTCCAAGAAATCGACGAAAACTCATACTACGGTTCAGGTTCATACGAGCGTTCATTCATCGCTCCTGCATTGAACGAAGTTGAAATCGACAAAGCTGTTGAAATCTTGAACAATGCTGAACGTCCAGTTATCTACGCTGGTTACGGTGGTGTTAAAGCAGGTGAAGTGATTACTGAATTGTCACGTAAAATCAAAGCACCAATCATCACAACTGGTAAAAACTTTGAAGCCTTTGAATGGAACTACGAAGGTTTGACAGGTTCTGCTTACCGTGTTGGTTGGAAACCAGCCAACGAAGTGGTCTTTGAAGCAGACACAGTTCTTTTCCTTGGTTCAAACTTCCCATTTGCTGAAGTTTACGAAGCCTTCAAGAACACTGAAAAATTCATCCAAGTCGATATCGACCCTTACAAACTTGGTAAACGTCATGCCCTTGACGCTTCTATCCTTGGTGACGCAGGTCAAGCAGCGAAAGCTATCCTTGATAAAGTAAACCCAGTTGAGTCTACTCCATGGTGGCGTGCAAACGTGAAGAACAACCAAAACTGGCGTGATTACATGAACAAACTCGAAGGTAAAACCGAGGGTGAATTGCAATTGTATCAAGTTTACAATGCAATCAACAAACATGCTGACCAAGACGCTATCTACTCAATCGACGTAGGTGACACTACTCAAACATCTACTCGTCACCTTCACATGACACCTAAGAACATGTGGCGTACATCTCCACTCTTTGCGACAATGGGTATTTCCCTTCCTGGTGGTATCGCTGCTAAGAAAGACAATCCAGATCGCCAAGTATGGAACATCATGGGTGACGGTGCATTCAACATGTGCTACCCAGACGTTATCACAAACGTTCAATACGACCTTCCAGTTATCAATGTTGTCTTCTCAAATGGTAAATATGCCTTCATCAAGGACAAATACGAAGACACAAACAAACACTTGTTTGGTTGTGACTTCCCTAATGCTGACTATGCGAAAATCGCTGAAGCTCAAGGTGCTGTAGGATTTACAGTTGACCGTATCGAAGACATCGATGCAGTTGTTGCAGAAGCTGTTAAACTCAACAAAGAAGGTAAAACTGTTGTGATCGATGCTCGCATCACTCCACACCGTCCACTTCCAGTAGAAGTACTTGAATTGGATCCAAAACTTCACTCAGAAGAAGCAATCAAAGACTTCAAGGAAAAATACGAAGCAGAAGAACTCGTACCATTCCGCCTCTTCTTGGAAGAAGAAGGATTGCAATCACGCGCAATTAAATAATTCCTTCGTGGAACTTAAAAAGATCGGAGCAATCCGGTCTTTTTCTGGAGGATAGTAAATGAATTTAAATCAATTAGATATTATCGTTTCAGATGTTCCCCAAGTCTGTGCTGACTTGGAGCGTATTTTGGATAAAAAGCCCGATTATGTTGATGACAGTTTTGCTCAGTTTACGATTGGCAGTCACTGTCTGATGTTGTCCCAAAATCATTTGATTCCTTTGGAAGATTTTCAGTCAGGAATCATTCTTCATATCGAGGTTGAGGATGTAGACCAGAATTACCAACGGTTGAAAGAACTTGGTATCCAGGTTTTAAACGGACCAACTGTAACCGATTGGGGAACAGAGTCCTTATTAGTTAAAGGGCCTGCTGGTCTAGTGATTGATTTTTATCGTATGAAGTAGGTAATTCTATTATCAAATTTTTTATCTAAACATTCTTGGAGTGAAACTTAAAAAGATCGGAGCAATTCGATCTTTTTTGTATTTATGCGACTTTCAGTCCGTCTCGCTCCGTTAGGTGCGAGACAAAAAACCACCCGTTTTCACGGGTGGTTATGATTTCTACACTTATTGTTTGGCTTCCTGTTTTAATTGTTGCACCTGTTCCTCGTACTGGACAAGCTCCCTGTCTTTTATATTGATAGTCGCTTCTGCTTCAGCAATGCGGCTTCTCAGATCTTGAGTCTTGTTATGGTGATAGCTAATACCAATAGCACTACCAGCAATGATCCCGATTACTAGACAAGTAAAAATCACCAAAATCAAGGGAGCAGATAGTTGTGTAAAGACAAGACTGACAGTTACTGTTTGACGATTGAGTAGACCAAATGAGATCACAATGACTAATAAGCTCAAACCGCCAATTAGATAAGCCTTATCTTTCAGTGACAATTCATTAAATTTTTTTAGCATAAGTTCCTTTTCTCCTGACTATGTTGATAGAAAACTACACACCATTTAGGTATTAACAAAATTCATTTTACTAGAAAATTTCGATACTGTCAATAATTTCTAACGGCTTATTTACCATCAATCAATCGATTCATTGAAAAGGAGTATTCATTTTCTAATATTTGATTGAGTAAACAGAACGGAGCAATTCGGTCTTTTTTCTGTTCCCTCTTTCTTATAACAAGATTGTGATAGTTTATATCTTTATAACAAAAGTTTTAAAGACTTGATTGTTTTGAAGAAAGATTATAAAATATGATTCATAAAAATGAAAGAGGTTTTGAAAATGCCTGAAAAACAAATGAAAATTTTGGGTTGGGTAGCGACCTTCATGTCTGTTATGATGTATGTGTCTTACTTCCCACAAATCATGAACAACCTGGCTGGTCAAAAAGGAAACTTCATCCAACCCTTAGTCGCAGCCATCAACTGTAGCCTATGGGTTTATTACGGTCTTTTCAAGAAAGAAAGAGATATTCCCCTCGCGGCTGCTAATGCACCGGGTATCGTTTTTGGCCTAGTAACGGCTATTACGGCATTGATATAAAAAGAAGACTGGTTTCAGTCTTTTTTTGTACATAAAAATAGATTCTCAAGTAAAGGAAGTCTAATGAGAGTTGAGGGAAACAGCCGTTGAGAGCGAGCTTTCTGAGTGCTGCTTTAGGGGTTCCTCCATCAAGTAAAAGATTATTTCGTTACTATTTTTATAAAATCTTCTCCCTACTTTATAAGATGTGAAAAAGAGTTCAATTAGATCTGGCTTTTTGCTATAATGAGGTGAGAAAAACAGACAGGAGAATAAGATGTCAGAACCATTATTTTTACAATCAGTTATGCAAGAAAAAATCTGGGGTGGAACCAAGCTACGTGATGAGTTTGGCTACGATATCCCAAGTGAAAAAATCGGAGAATACTGGGCTATTTCAGCCCACCCAAATGGAGTTTCAAAGGTCGCTAATGGGCACTACGAGGGAACAGACCTAGCTACTTTGTATGCAGAACACCGTGAATTGTTTGGCAACCGTCCAGAACCTGTATTTCCACTCTTGACCAAGATTCTGGATGCCAACGACTGGCTCAGTGTCCAAGTTCACCCAGACGATGCCTATGGACTAGAACATGAAGGCGAGCTCGGAAAAACAGAGTGCTGGTACATCATCGCAGCAGACGAAGGTTCAGAGATTATCTACGGTCACAATGCCAAATCAAAAGAAGAACTCCGCCAGCAAATTGAGGACAAGAACTGGGATGCCTTGCTGACAAAAGTACCAGTTAAAGCTGGAGATTTCTTCTATGTACCAAGTGGTACCATGCACGCTATTGGGGCGGGTATCTTGATTCTTGAAACCCAGCAGTCTAGCGATACCACCTACCGTGTCTATGACTTTGACCGTAAGGATGACAAGGGCAACTTGCGTGAACTTCACCTTGAAAAATCCATCGATGTTTTGAACATTGGTGAGCCTGCTAATAGCCGTCCAGTAACTGTCAAAGCTGATGATTTGCGTTCCACTCTCCTTGTATCCAATGATTTCTTTGCGGTTTACAAATGGGAAATCACTGGAAAAGTTGACTTTAAAAAGACAGCAGACTACAGTTTGTTTAGTGTCTTAGCTGGTCAGGGTCACCTGACTGTTGACGGGAAAAACTATCCAATCCAAAAAGGCAGCCACTTTATCCTACCAAGTGATGTTGAAGCTTGGACCTTGGAAGGGCAAGGTTTGGAATTGATTGTTAGCCATCCATAAAAAGAAAGGGCCTGAGTTTACTACTCAAGTCCTTTTTGATTACATAAATTGGGCGATAAAGACCACGATGATGATGATTGGAATGATAAAACGAAGAAGGAAAAGCCAAACTTGGAAAAGTCCTTGTTCCCATGTTCTTTCATCGAGATGGAGTTCCTCCTTAGCAAGAGCCTTTTTAAAGATATAGCCTGTAAAAAGTGAAAGGCAGAGGGCTCCAAATGGCATGAGGAGATTGGAAACCAAGAAGTCCATAGCGTCAAAGAAGGTCTTCCCAAAAATGTGAACATTCGCCATGACCCCATGGGATAGAGCTGAAGGAATTCCAAAGATAAAGGTCAAGATCCCTAAAATAGTGCTCCACTTGGCACGCTTGCGGTTGTCCTGGTTGGTGATATTGCCCACATTGATTTCCAGCATCACGACAGAGGAAGTAACCGTCGCAAAGAGGAAGAGCAAGAGGAAAAGAATGTAGAAAATGGTTCCAAAAGGCATCTTGTCAAAGAGTTGAGGCAAGACGATAAAGAGCAGGCTTGGTCCCCCTTCTGACTGAATATTGAAGGCTGACATAGCTGGAAAAATGGCTAGACCAGCCATGATGGATACTGAGATATTCATGGCTACGATGGAAATCCCTGACTGGACCAGATTGGTTTTCTTGTCCAAGTAGGATGCATAGGTCAGCATGGCTGTAACCCCTAGTGAGAGGGCAAAGAAAGATTGTCCCAGAGCATAAAGGAGACCAGCGCTAGTTAGTTTTGAGAAGTCTGGTTTGAGGAAGTAGAGAACGCCTTCCATGGCATTTGGTAAGCTGAGAGAGCGTCCAATAATCACAACAAAGATGATAAAGAGCAGGGGCATCATGACTTTCGAAGCTCTTTCAATCCCTTTTTGAACCCCACGTGATACAATAAAGATATTCAATAAGATAAAGGCTGCTTGAGCTCCTAGGGCAATGGCTGGATTTGAAATGATTGAAGTAAATAACTGAGCATAATCACCCGTACCGCCAAGCTGGAACAATTTTCCAAACTCAATACCTAGATAGACTAAAATCCATCCTCCGATAACACTGTAAAAGGAGAGGAGGATAAAGAGGGCAAAGGCACCAATCCAACCGATAAAGTTGTACTTGTTATTGTTACCAAGTTTTCCAAAGGTTTTGATAGCGGAAACGCCAGCGCTACGGCCAAGGGCAAACTCAGCCAGCAGGAGCGGGAAACCGATTAAAATAGTGGAAATGAGAAAGACCAGTAAAAAGCCTCCCCCGCCATTAGCGGCAGTCATGTAGGGAAATTTCCAAACGGCTCCAAGTCCGATGGCTGAACCAGCAGATGCTAGGATAAAGCCTAGTTTCGAGCCCCATTGCGATTTTTCTGACATAGTTGAAACTCCAATCTTGTTTTTTAAAATAAGAAAAGGCTACTTGAGTTGTCAAATAGCCTTCTCTCAATGGCTTTTTATGAGCTTTCTGTTTGATTGATAGACTTGACTATCCTATCATGTTTTCTAAGGTCTGTCAAGAAAACCATTTTCAAGTTTTCACACCTTTCTCAAAAAGTTAAAAATTTTTCGCAAAAACGCTTGACTCTGACCTAAGGGGAGGGGTTATACTATCAATGTAATACTCTTCGAAAATCTCTTCAAACCACGTCAGCTTTATCTGCAACCTCAAAGCTGTACTTTGAGCAACCTGCGGCTAGCTTCCTAGTTTGCTCTTTGATTTTCATTGAGTATAAGGAGGAAATCATGTACCATATAAAAGAAGCTGCGCAGCTTTCAGGTGTCTCTGTCAAGACTCTGCACCACTACGATAAGATAGGGCTCTTGGTTCCCTTAAAGTCGGAAAACGGCTATCGAACCTATAGTCAAGAGGATTTGGAACGACTTCAGGTCATTCTGTATTACAAATATCTAGGCTTTTCTTTAGAAAAAATAGCAGAGCTGTTAAAGGAAGAAAGGAAAGATTTATTGCCTCATTTGACTAGGCAGTTGGACTATCTAACTCGAGAAAGGCAACATCTGGATACCTTGATTTCCACCTTGCAAAAAACCATTCAAGAACAAAAAGGAGAAAGAAAAATGACCATTGAGGAAAAATTCACTGGATTTAGCTATCAAGACAATCAAAAATACCACCAAGAAGCGGTAGAGAAATATGGTCAAGAAGTTATGGACCAAGCGCTTGAACGCCAAAAAGGTCGCGAAGACGAGTCCACAGCCGCTTTCAACCAAGTTTTTCAAGCCTTGGCACAAAACCTTCAAGCTGGTCTGCCTGTAACAGCAGCTGAAAACCAAGAGCAAGCAGCTAAACTCTTGCAAGCTATTCGTAATTATGGATTTGACTGCTCTATTGAGGTATTCGGTCATATCGGCAAAGGCTACGTCTACAACCCAGAGTTTAAGGAAAACATTGACAAATTTGGACCTGGAACAGCTCAATACACATCAGATGTCATTGCTATTTACGTTCAGACAAATGCAGAATAAATAGGCTAGGAATTTCCTAGCCTATTTTTTACTTCAAGTCATAAAGTCAGTCGTCACCGTCTTTGTAGTAAAAGAATTCACTGAGATCATCTTCCAAAAAAACACGAAGCATATCAGACATATCATCGGTTGCCAGTTTTAGTTGAGAGAGATTTTCAAACTCTTCCCACCATACCTTTCCTTCGTCTGAAGATTGTAGCTCACCAGTAAAGTGTTCGGTCTTGTAAAATAGGACGACATAACGATAATCCTCGTCGTCATACCAGTCTTTAATACCACAGAGTTGGGGTTTTGAAATAGTTAGTCCAGTTTCTTCTTTCACTTCACGAATGACAGCTTCGACAAAGGATTCGCCACGTTCAACATGCCCGCCAGGAAAAGTAATACCAGGCCAGTCAGGGCTAACTCTGTCTTGGACCAGCACCTTGTCTCCGTTTTGAATCATACACATGTTGACAAATTCAACTGATTCTCTTTTATTCATTTTTTACAACCTTTGATATTTAATCATAATGCAGACTTCCTGCCACCCAGCCGGTGCAGAGGGCAGAAGTGATGTTAAAGCCACCCGTGTGGGCATTGATATCCAGTACCTCACCAGCAAAGTGGAGACCAGGGACCAGTTTGCTTTCCAGTGTTTTAGGGTTGATTTCCTTGAGACTGACGCCCCCCTTGGTGACAAAGGACTTAGCAAGAGACATTTTTCCAGTCACAGGGATTTTGAGGGCCTTGATGGACTGGAGTAGTTGTTCGCGTTCCTTTTCAGTCAGTTGTTTGACTTTTTCAGGATAGCCTTGCGACAAAAATTCTGCCAAGCGTTCTGGAAGCAAAGTTTTTAAAGCATTTTTCAAGGATTTTTCCCGATTTTCTTCTAGAAATGCAACCAAGTCCTTCTCAGAAAGTTGAGGTAAAACATCTAGCGAGAGAACCTCTCCGCCCTTGACAAAGCTAGACATGCGTAGGGCAGCAGGACCGGATAGACCAAAGTGGGTAAAGAGCAAATCGTGGGTGATGACATGCTTGCCATAGCTTAAGGTCACATCGTCTAGTGAAATCCCCTGAAGCGCTTTGTGTGGAAAATCAGTCAACAATGGGCTCTCAGCAGCTTCAAGCTCGGTAATGGTATGTTTGAAATGACGGGCAATCTCATGTCCAAAACCAGTCGAACCAGTGGAAGGATAGGATTTTCCACCAGTTGTGACAATCAGTTTTTTACAAGTGAAGCTTTGGTCTGAGGACTTAAGGACAAACTGGTCGTCTATCTTTTTAACCGAAACAATTTCTGTTTGAGTGAGAACTTGTCCGCCTAGTTCAGTGATTTTCTTTTCCAAGGCCTCGATAATAGTCCGAGACTTGTCGCTGGCAGGAAAGACACGACCATGGTCTTCGACCTTGAGTTTAACACCATTTTCCGTAAAAAAGTTGATGATATCATGGTTATCAAACTGGGAGAAGACACTGTAAAGAAAACGCCCATTTCCCGGGATGCCAGCCATTAGGTCATCTAAAGTTCCATTGTTGGTTACATTACAACGACCACCGCCTGTTCCTGCTAATTTTTTGCCAAGTTTGCGATTTTTTTCGATGAGAAGAGTTTTCTGACCATAAAAGCTACTGGAAATCGTAGCCATCATGCCAGCAGGTCCCCCACCAATGACAATAGTATCAAAATGTTTCATAGCTCTATTGTACCACAAAAAACAAGAGATGCTTGGCATCTCTTGTTGCTCATAATCTTAGTTAATTTCATATCCCATCAACAAACCGCCATCTTCTGCATAGAAACTGCAGAGACCAGACGTCGGGATGATTTTAATATCCGCTTGTGGGAAGGTTTCCAGCAAGCGTTCTGACAATTGCTGACAGAATTTTTCATTGCTACGATGAGCCATGACGATACGGCCACCAGCGTAGCCAGCCTTGATGAGTTCTTCATAGGCTGCTTGAAGGGATTTTTTTGGTCCACGCGCTTTTTGGAGTAGTTCTAGGGTTCCAGTTTCACTTGCTTCCCCAACCATACGGATGTTGAGAAGGCCAACGACAGTACCGATAAGCTTACTCAAACGACCATTTTTGACCAAGTTATCGACCTTAGCAAGGACAAAGAGCAACTTCGTTTTTTCTTGGTAGGCTGTAATAGATTCAACAATTTCCTCATAAGAGAATCCTTGATCAATCAAGCTATTGATTTTTTCGACAATCAAGTCAACCTCACCACCTGCAGACAATGTATCAATCACATGAATCTGAGTGTCAGGATGTTCTTCCAGATAGATATTCTTAGCGAGCTGTGCACTATTATGGCTACCTGAAAGAGTACCAGTGATAGTAACGACAAAGATATGCTTAGCACCTTCAAATGCACGCAGGTAATCATCAGGGCTAGGACAGGCTGATTTTGAAGCCTCAGAAGTCGCATACATGGTTTCCATCATGTGGTTAATGTCGAGATTGGCATCATCAATAAAGATCTGATCAGCTACTTGAATGGTTAAAGGAACACTAATAAATTCCGTATCAATAGCAGGAGTTGCCAGTTGACGATAATCACAACCAGAGTCAGCTACAATCTTCCAAGTCATAGAAATTCTCCATCTTTGTCACTTATACATTGACAAAGGTTCTGTCTTTTTTTACAATTATATCATGAAAGCCCTTGAAACAAAAGTACCACCTCTCTGTTGTCACAAGTAGAAAGAAATTGTTATGTCTGAACGTAAAATATCTGAAAAATCTCTTGAAAATCTCAGAAAATCAAATCAAGAATCCAATTTTTTAACCAGAGAAGCAATCGAGACGGCTCTTTTGCAACTTCTAGAGAAAAAAGACTTGGCCAAGATCAGTATTTCGGAGCTGGTCAAACGGGCGGGCGTCTCTCGCGCTGCCTTCTATCGAAATTATGATTCTAAAGAAGAGATTTTGGAAAGCGTCTTTAAACGCAGTGTTCATAATATCATGGAACAGCTCAGCCACTACGATGTCAAAACCGATATTTATCTAGTCTGGGTACACCTTTTCCGCGCAGCCAAGAAAGAAGCCAAGGTTATCCAACTTGCTCTGGACTACCACTTGGAAAAGATTTTCGTCCAAGCCATGCAGGAATTTCTGGAAAAATACCACGGAAAGTCAAAAGGTGTCAGCAGCTACCTTCATTCCTTTTGGAGTTCTGCAATCGTATCGGTTCTGCTCAAATGGATCAAGGATGGAATGAAGGTTCCAGCTGAAAAAATTGCGGATTTACGCTTGCCATTTTTCAAAAAATAGGGGAAAAGGAGAAGACTTATGACAGAAAAAAGACTGGCTTGGGATGAGTACTTTGCGGCTCAAGCCTTACTGATTGCCAATCGTTCGACCTGCAAACGTGCCAAGGTGGGAGCTGTCCTCGTTAAGGACAATAAAGTCATTTCAACAGGCTACAATGGTTCTGTATCGGGAACTGAGCACTGTATCGACCACGAATGTCTGGTCATTGAAGGACACTGTGTCCGAACCCTTCACGCCGAGGTCAATGCTATCTTGCAAGGAGCCGAACGAGGGGTTCCCAGAGGATTTACAGCCTATGTGACCCATTTCCCTTGTCTGAACTGCACCAAACAACTGCTTCAGGTTGGTTGCAAGCGCGTGGTTTATATCAACCAGTACCGAATGGATGACTATGCCCAGTACCTTTATCAAGAAAAAGGCACAGAGCTGACCCATTTACCATTAGAGACTGTTCAGACAGCTCTTCAAGAGGCAGATTTGATTTAAAAATTAATTAAAATAAATGGTTTAGAAAGCTTTTTAAACCGTTTTTTGATATAATAAGAAGAATAAATTGAAAGAAGGAATTCAGAAAATGGGAAAAATTGAAGTCATTAATCATCCACTTATTCAACACAAATTGTCAATCTTGCGTCGTACAGACACTTCTACAAAAGCTTTTCGTGAGCTAGTAGATGAGATTGCAATGTTGATGGGATATGAAGTACTTCGTGATCTTCCACTTGAAGACGTGGAAATCGAAACACCTATCACAAAGACCGTTCAAAAACAATTGGCTGGTAAAAAATTGGCGATTGTCCCAATCTTGCGTGCAGGTATCGGGATGGTGGATGGACTCTTGAGCTTGGTTCCAGCGGCCAAAGTTGGACACATTGGTATGTACCGTGATGAAGAAACCCTTCAACCAGTTGAATACTTGGTGAAATTACCTGAGGATATTGACCAACGTCAAATCTTTGTCGTTGATCCAATGTTGGCAACAGGTGGCTCAGCAATCTTGGCAGTAGATTCCCTTAAAAAACGTGGCGCTTCAAATATCAAGTTTGTCTGCCTAGTATCTGCTCCTGAAGGAGTAAAAGCTCTTCAAGAAGCACACCCAGATGTAGAAATTTTTACAGCAGCCTTGGATGAACGCTTGAACGAACACGGTTATATCGTTCCAGGTCTTGGAGATGCTGGAGACCGCTTGTTCGGTACTAAATAAAATCCCAAAGTAAATAGTGAAATTAGAAGTTCGTTTTTGACTTGAAAGGAGGTTGAGTTTTTGTTTCTGTTTAGAGAATAGAGCAAAAAATTGACCTTTTTTGACCAAAAAGATATAATAGTTCTGTATTGAGTCGTAAGACTAAGAAAATTCAACATAAAACATAAAAGGAGAAATGAATGATTCCTGTAGTTATTGAACAAACAAGCCGTGGAGAACGTTCCTATGATATTTACTCTCGTCTTCTGAAAGACCGCATCATCATGCTAACAGGTCCAGTTGAAGACAACATGGCCAACTCCGTTATCGCCCAATTACTTTTCTTGGATGCCCAAGACAGCACAAAAGATATTTACCTTTATGTCAATACACCTGGGGGCTCTGTTTCAGCTGGTTTGGCAATCGTTGATACCATGAACTTTATCAAGGCAGATGTCCAAACAATCGTTATGGGGATGGCTGCATCCATGGGGACTGTTATTGCATCAAGTGGCGCCAAAGGCAAACGTTTCATGCTTCCAAATGCGGAGTACATGATTCACCAACCAATGGGTGGTACAGGTGGTGGTACCCAACAAACCGATATGGCAATCGCTGCAGAGCACTTGCTCAAAACTCGTAAGACTTTGGAGCAAATCCTTGCAGATAACTCTGGTAAATCAGTCGAGCAAGTTCATGCAGATGCGGAACGTGATTACTGGATGAGTGCCCAAGAAACACTTGAATATGGCTTTATTGATGAAATCATGGCCAACAATTCTTTAAGCTAAGCAACCTAGAAAGCAAACTCGACGGAGTTTGCTTTTTTTGGTATAATAGAGGAAGATTTCTTAGAAAGAGGATTCCTCATGTTTGAAAAAACAAATCGATCAGGATTAATCATCTATCTCTACTATAATCGAGATGCAAAAAAACTTCAGGAATACGGTGATATCTGTTACCATTCCAAAAAACGTCGTTACTTGCAGCTCTATGTTCCAACTGAGGAGCTAGATGAGTTGGTTGAGAGATTAGGTAAGGAAAGATATATCAAGAAAATTAGACGTTGCCATATCCAAGAGCTAGAAACCCCCTTCGTTGGGAATCTCTATCGGAATGAAGAAAACGTTATCATTTAAAAAAGTTAAACAAATACATTGACAATTTTCTGATAATTCGGTATATTCTTAACATACAATTTTTGAAACAACTATAAGGAGATTAAAAATGAAGAAAAAATTTGCCCTATCTTTTGTGGCTCTTGCTAGTGTGGCTCTTCTTGCTGCCTGTGGAGAGGTCAAGTCAGGAGCGTCAAACATAACTGGAAATCCAGTAGACGAAAAAACAATTAAAATCGGTTTTAACTTTGAAGAGACAGGTGCTGTAGCAGCTTACGGTACAGCTGAACAAAAGGGTGCCCAACTTGCTGTAGACGAAATCAACGCTGCAGGTGGAATTGATGGAAAACAAATCGAAGTTGTAGACAAAGACAACAAGTCAGAAACTGCTGAAGCAGCTTCTGTTACAACAAACCTTGTTACCCAATCAAAAGTAGCAGCTATTGTAGGACCTGCGACATCTGGTGCAACTGCTGCAGCTGTAGCTAACGCTACTAAAGCTGGAGTGCCATTGATTTCACCAAGTGCTACTCAAGACGGTTTGACTAAAGGTCAAGATTACCTATTTATCGGAACATTCCAAGATAGCTTCCAAGGGAAGATTATTTCTAACTATGTAACAAATAAATTGAATGCTAAGAAGGTTGTTCTTTATACTGACAACGCTAGTGACTATGCAAAAGGTATTGCTAAATCTTTCCGCGAAGCTTACAAGGGTGAGATTGTAGCAGATGAAACATTCGTAGCAGGTGATACTGACTTCCAAGCAGCCCTTACTAAAATGAAAGACAAAGAGTTTGACGCTATCGTAGTTCCAGGTTACTACACAGAAGCTGGTAAAATTGTAAACCAAGCTCGTGGTATGGGAATTGATAAGCCAATCATTGGTGGTGATGGATTCAACGGTGAAGAATTTGTTCAACAAGCAACTGCTGAAAGAGCATCAAACATTTACTTCATCTCTGGATTCTCAACAACAGTTGATGTTTCTGCAAAAGCTAAAGCTTTCCTTGAAGCATACCGTGCTAAATACAACGAAGAGCCTTCAACATTCTCAGCTTTGGCCTATGACTCAGTTTACCTAGTAGCAAATGCTGCAAAAGGTGCTAAAAACTCAGGTGAAATCAAGGACAACCTTGCTAAAACCAAAGATTTTGATGGTGTAACTGGTCAAACAAGCTTTGATGCTGACCACAATACAGTGAAAACTGCTTACATGATGACCATGAACAATGGTAAAGTTGAAGAAGCAGAAGTTGTAAAACCATAACATTAGAATAGTAATTGAAATGGGGAATGAGCCTTTGACTCACTCCCTGTTTCGGTGTTTATGAACTTGTGAAAATAATGAAATTTTCTAAAAAATAACGATAGAAAAGAGTGAATGCTATGCTCCAACAACTTGTGAATGGTCTAATTCTGGGTAGTGTTTATGCACTTTTGGCTCTGGGTTATACCATGGTTTATGGAATTATCAAACTCATCAACTTCGCCCACGGTGATATTTACATGATGGGTGCCTTTATTGGTTACTTTTTGATTAATTCTTTCCAAATGGATTTCTTTTTAGCTTTAATTATTTCAATGGCAGGGACAGCACTACTTGGTGTTGTGATTGAGTTTCTTGCCTACCGTCCTTTACGACACTCTACACGTATTGCTGTATTGATTACTGCCATCGGAGTGTCTTTCCTACTGGAATACGGAATGGTTTATCTAGTAGGCGCCAATACTCGTGCCTTCCCTCAAGCAATTGAAACAGTCCGCTTTGACTTGGGACCAATTAGCTTGACAAATGTTCAATTGATGATTTTAGCAGTTTCTGTACTCTTGATGGTTTTATTGCAATTGATCGTCCAAAAAACAAAAATGGGGAAAGCCATGCGTGCGGTATCAGTTGATAGCGACGCAGCTCAATTGATGGGAATTAATGTAAATCGTACAATCAGCTTTACCTTTGCTTTGGGTTCAGCCCTTGCTGGTGCAGCAGGTGTCCTCATTGCCCTTTACTACAACTCTCTTGAACCTTTGATGGGTGTGACTCCAGGTCTAAAATCATTCGTTGCGGCCGTACTCGGTGGTATCGGGATTATCCCTGGTGCAGCTCTAGGAGGATTTGTGATTGGCTTGTTGGAAACATTTGCTACTGCCTTCGGTATGTCTGATTTTCGTGAAGCTATCGTATATGGAATCTTGCTTTTGATTCTGATTGTTCGACCTGCAGGTATCCTTGGTAAGAATGTGAAAGAGAAGGTGTAAACAATGAAGACAAATCTTAAAGTAAATATTCTCTGGTTATTCCTTCTGTTAGCGGGTTATGGATTGATTAGTGTACTGGTTTCTGCTGGTGTTCTCAATCTATTCCATGTCCAAATTTTAGAACAAATTGGGATTAATATCATCCTTGCAGTAGGTTTGAACTTAATCGTTGGTTTTTCAGGCCAATTCTCACTCGGTCATGCAGGTTTTATGGCAATTGGGGCTTATGCAGCAGCGATTATTGGTTCAAAATCACCAACCTATGGTGCTTTCTTTGGAGCGATGGTCTTGGGCGCTTTGATTTCTGGTGCAGTCGCTTTGCTCGTTGGAATTCCAACTCTACGCTTGAAGGGGGACTATTTGGCCGTCGCGACACTAGGTGTTTCAGAAATCATTCGTATCTTTATCATTAATGGTGGAAGTTTGACCAACGGTGCTGCTGGTATCTTGGGTATCCCTAACTTCACAACTTGGCAAATGGTTTACCTTTTTGTTATTATCACAACTATTGCAACCCTTAACTTCTTACGTAGTCCGATTGGACGCTCTACTCTATCTGTTCGTGAGGATGAGATTGCTGCGGAGTCCGTTGGGGTAAATACTACAAAGATCAAGATTATCGCTTTTGTCTTTGGTGCCATTACAGCAAGTATTGCTGGTTCTCTTCAGGCAGGATTTATCGGTTCAGTTGTACCAAAAGATTATACTTTCATCAACTCAATCAACGTTTTGATCATTGTTGTATTTGGAGGACTTGGTTCTATTACAGGTACGATTGTTTCTGCGATTGTTTTGGGAATTTTAAATATGCTCCTTCAAGATGTGGCTAGCGTACGTATGATCATTTACGCTTTGGCTCTTGTATTGGTTATGATTTTCAGACCAGGTGGACTTCTTGGAACATGGGAATTGAGTCTATCACGTTTCTTTAAAAAATCTAAGAAGGAGGGACAAAACTAATGGCATTACTTGAAGTTAAACAGTTAACCAAACATTTTGGCGGTCTAACAGCTGTTGGAGATGTCACTCTTGAATTGAACGAGGGAGAATTGGTTGGTTTGATTGGACCAAACGGAGCTGGAAAAACAACCCTTTTCAATCTCTTGACGGGTGTTTATGAACCAAGCGAAGGTACTGTCACATTAGATGGTCACCTCCTAAATGGGAAAACTCCCTATAAGATTGCGTCACTTGGTCTCAGTCGTACTTTCCAAAATATTCGTTTGTTCAAGGACTTGACAGTTTTGGAAAATGTTTTGATTGCATTTAGTAATCATCATAAACAACATGTCCTTGCGAGCTTCCTACGCCTACCAGCTTTTTATAAGAATGAGGAAGAATTAAAAAGCAAAGCTTTGGACTTGCTGAAGATTTTTGATTTGGATGGCGACGCAGATACTCTTGCTAAGAATCTGGCCTATGGCCAACAACGTCGATTAGAAATCGTTCGTGCTCTAGCAACTGAACCTAAAATTCTCTTTTTGGATGAACCTGCAGCTGGTATGAATCCACAAGAAACAGCTGAATTGACAGAATTGATCCGTCGTATCAAAGATGAATTTAAAATTACCATCATGCTTATCGAACATGATATGAATTTGGTTATGGAAGTCACTGAGCGTATCTATGTTCTTGAATATGGTCGGTTGATTGCTCATGGGACTCCGGATGAGATTAAGAACAACAAACGCGTTATCGAAGCTTATCTAGGAGGTGAAGCCTAATGTCTATGTTAAAAGTTGAAAACCTCTCTGTGCATTACGGTATGATCCAAGCAGTTCGTGATGTAAGTTTCGAGGTTAATGAAGGTGAAGTTGTTTCCTTGATTGGTGCTAATGGTGCTGGTAAAACAACCATTCTTCGTACCCTTTCAGGTTTGGTTCGTCCAAGTGCTGGTAAAATTGAGTTTTTGGGAAAAGAAATTCAAAAGTTGCCTGCGCAAAAAATCGTGGCAGGTGGTCTTTCACAAGTTCCTGAGGGACGCCATGTTTTCCCAGGTTTGACTGTTATGGAAAACTTGGAAATGGGAGCTTTCTTGAAGAAAAATCGTGAAGAAAATCAAGCTAACTTGAAAAAAGTTTTCTCACGCTTCCCACGTCTTGAAGAGCGTAAAAACCAAGATGCGGCAACTCTTTCAGGTGGTGAACAGCAGATGCTGGCTATGGGACGCGCTCTCATGTCTACACCTAAGCTCCTTCTCTTGGATGAGCCGTCAATGGGACTTGCCCCGATCTTTATCCAAGAAATTTTTGATATCATTCAAGATATTCAGAAGCAAGGAACAACGGTTCTCCTAATTGAACAGAACGCTAACAAGGCCCTTGCTATCTCTGACCGTGGTTATGTACTTGAAACAGGAAAGATTGTCCTATCAGGAACAGGAAAAGAACTCGCAGCATCAGATGAAGTCAGAAAAGCATATCTAGGTGGCTAAAAAGGTCCGGGGGACCTTTTTGGTCGGCGGATAAGAATTGTGCAGCAATTCTCCTCTAGTCTGGGAGACTAGTTTAGGTTGCGGATGGAGATTGCGTAAGCAATTCTCCTTTAGTCCGGGGGACCTTTTTAGTCGGAGGATAAGGATTGCATAAGCAATTCTCCTCTAGTCTGAGAGACTAGTTTAGGTTGTGGATGGAGATGATAATAGGTTTTCAATACTAGTTGCTAGTATCCTTAACAACTGAAAGAAATATAAATAATGATTGCTAACTTGCACATATAGAGCTCTAGATTAGAGCTCTTTTTTGTAAAAGACTCAGATTATTCAAAATCTTGAAAAAGAGATGAAAGCGTTTGATAGATTTTCTAAGAAAGTGTATAATAAAAGTAGCAATATAGAAGGAGAAGTCTCATGGCAGTTAAAGATTTCATGACCCGTAAGGTAGTTTATATCAGTCCAGATACGACTGTAGCACACGCAGCAGATTTGATGCGCGAGCAAGGTTTGCACCGTTTACCTGTTATCGAAAACGATCAATTAGTCGGATTGGTAACAGAAGGAACCATTGCGGAAGCCAGCCCATCTAAAGCAACCAGTCTCTCTATCTATGAGATGAATTATCTTCTGAATAAAACCAAAGTAAAAGATGTAATGATTCGAGATGTCGTGACGGTTTCTGGCTATGCTAGTCTAGAAGATGCGACCTACCTGATGCTGAAAAATAAAATTGGGATATTACCAGTCGTAGACAATCATCAGGTCTACGGCGTCATTACAGACCGCGATGTTTTTCAGGCTTTCTTGGAAATCGCTGGATACGGAGAAGAGGGGATTCGCGTTCGTTTCATTACAGAAAATGAAGTAGGAGTGCTGGGAAAAATTGTAGCTCTAATTGTAGAAGAGGATTTAAATATTTCCCATACTGTTAACATTCCACGTAAGGATGGCAAGGTCGTTATCGAAGTTCAAATTGATGGAAAAATCGATTTAACTGCATTAAAGGACAAGTTTGAAAAAGAAGGAATTCAAGTGGAGGAGATCACTCATACCTCTGCTAAAGTCCTTTAAACCAGAGGCTTTAGAGCCTCTTTTCTTTTGCCGTCAAAAGCGGTGAAAAGCAAAATATGGAAAGAAATGAGAGATTATGGTATAATAAAACGATATGAAAAGGAGTATCTATGGACATTTCAGAAATTCGTCAAAAAATTGACGCAAATCGTGAAAAATTAGCTTCTTTCAGGGGGTCTCTTTGACCTCGAAGGCTTAGAGGAAGAGATTGCCATCTTGGAAAACAAGATGACAGAACCTGATTTTTGGAACGATAATATCGCGGCCCAAAAAACGTCGCAAGAATTAAATGAATTAAAAAACACCTATAACACCTTCCGTAAAATGGAAGAGTTGCAGGATGAAGTTGAGATTTTATTGGACTTTTTAGCAGAAGACGAGTCAGTCCATGATGAACTGGTCGAACAGTTGACAGAACTGGATAAGATGATGACCAGCTACGAGATGACCCTTCTCTTGTCAGAACCTTATGACCATAATAATGCAATCTTGGAAATCCATCCAGGATCTGGTGGTACTGAGGCACAGGATTGGGGCGATATGTTGCTTCGTATGTATACTCGTTATGGAAATGCCAAAGGCTTTAAAGTAGAAGTTTTGGATTACCAAGCTGGTGATGAAGCAGGTATCAAGTCTGTGACCTTGTCTTTTGAAGGACCCAATGCTTATGGCCTACTTAAATCAGAAATGGGTGTTCACCGTTTGGTTCGTATTTCGCCATTTGACTCTGCCAAACGCCGCCATACTTCCTTTACATCCGTAGAGGTTATGCCTGAGTTGGATGATACCATCGAAGTGGAGATTCGTGAAGATGATATCAAAATGGATACCTTCCGTTCAGGTGGTGCTGGTGGACAAAACGTCAATAAGGTTTCAACAGGTGTGCGTTTGACACACATTCCTACGGGAACTGTCGTCCAATCAACGGTCGATCGTACCCAGTATGGAAATAGAGATCGTGCCATGAAGATGTTGCAGGCTAAGCTCTATCAAATGGAGCAAGAAAAGAAAGCTGCGGAAGTTGATTCCCTTAAAGGTGAGAAAAAGGAAATCACATGGGGAAGCCAAATCCGTTCATATGTTTTCACGCCTTATACTATGGTAAAAGATCACCGTACAAGCTTTGAAGTTGCTCAGGTAGATAAGGTGATGGATGGAGACCTTGATGGTTTTATCGATGCCTACCTCAAGTGGCGAATCAGCTAAGATAGAAAGGAACTCATATGTCAATCATTGAAATGAGAGATGTTGTCAAAAAGTATGACAATGGAACGACTGCCCTGCGTGGAGTATCTGTTACCATTGAACCAGGAGAGTTTGCCTATATCGTAGGACCTTCTGGGGCAGGTAAGTCAACCTTTATTCGAGCTTTATACCGAGAAGTAAAGATCGAAAAAGGAAGCCTAACAGTTGCAGGCTTTAATTTAGTTAAAATTAAGAAGAAAGATGTCCCACTGCTACGTCGTAGTGTCGGGGTAGTCTTTCAGGATTACAAACTCTTGCCTAAGAAGACTGTTTATGAGAATATTGCCTATGCAATGGAAGTAATCGGTGAGAGCCGTCGCAACATCAAAAAACGTGTTATGGAAGTATTGGACCTGGTTGGTTTGAAACATAAGGTTCGCTCTTTCCCTAATGAACTCTCAGGTGGAGAGCAACAACGGATTGCGATTGCTCGTGCGATTGTCAACAATCCTAAAGTATTGATTGCCGATGAGCCAACAGGAAACTTGGACCCAGATAATTCATGGGAAATTATGAATCTGTTGGAACGCATCAATCTCCAAGGTACTACTGTCTTGATGGCAACCCACAATAGCCAGATTGTAAATACCTTGCGCCACCGTGTCATTGCCATTGAAAATGGCCGTGTCGTTCGTGACGAAGCTAAAGGAGAATATGGATACGATGATTAGTAGATTTTTTCGCCATTTATTTGAATCATTAAAAAGTTTAAAACGAAATGGCTGGATGACAGTAGCAGCAGTGAGTTCGGTTATGATTACCTTGACACTTGTTGCCCTGTTTGCATCTGTAATTTTTAATACAGCAAAACTGGCTACCGATATTGAAAACAACGTTCGGGTCATGGTTTACATTCGTAAGGATGTAGCTGATAACAGTGAAACGATTGAAAAAGAAGGTCAGACAGTTACCAATAATGACTACCACAAGGTCTATGATGCTTTGAAAGCTATGCCTGCTGTTAAGAGTGTTACCTTCTCAAGTAAAGAAGAACAGTACGAAAAACTAACGGAAACAATGGGTGACGATTGGAAGGTCTTTGAAGGGGATGCAAACCCTCTCTATGATGCTTATATCGTCGATACAAATTCTCCGAGTGATGTTAAAACGGTAGCTGAAGAAGCTAAGAAAATTGAGGGAGTATCAGAGGTTCAAGATGGTGGAGCCAACACTCAACGACTTTTTGAACTAGCTTCCTTTATCCGTGTTTGGGGATTGGTTATTGCAGGGCTCTTGATTTTTATCGCAGTCTTCCTCATTTCCAATACCATTCGTATCACTATTATTTCACGTAGTCGTGAGATTCAGATCATGCGTCTTGTAGGAGCGAAAAATGGCTATATCCGTGGTCCATTCTTGCTAGAAGGTGCTTTTATTGGCTTGCTTGGTGCAGCAATTCCTTCAGTCCTTGTATTCTTTGTTTACAATATGGTTTATCAATCGGTCAATAAATCCTTGGTAGGTCAAAACTTGTCAATGATTACGCCAGATGTGTTTATCCCTTTGATGACAGTCCTATTATTTATAATCGGAATTTTCATTGGTTCAATTGGTTCAGGGATTTCAATGCGTCGATTCTTGAAGATCTAGTTGGATTTAAATGCAAATTGCAGAACAAATCAGAAAAATAATACATATTTAAAAGAGAAGTTTTCGTAAACTTCTCTTTTTCCTTTCTAAAAATTAAAAAAATAGACAATTTTTTTATAAAAGCCTTTACAAAAAAAATAAAAGTGGTATAATTAATACATAACCAAATGCAAACGTTTTCGTAAAACGTTTGCCTAAATAAAATAAAGGAGATTTGAATGATGAAAGCTACATTCAAAAATGTCTTGTCTTTCGAATTTTGGCAAAAATTCGGTAAGGCTTTAATGGTGGTTATCGCCGTTATGCCAGCGGCGGGATTGATGATCTCAATCGGTAAATCAATCGTGATGATCGACCCAAACCTTGCTCCTCTAGTGATTACTGGTGGAATACTTGAGCAAATTGGTTGGGGGGTTATCGGTAACCTTCATATCTTGTTTGCCCTTGCTATTGGGGGAAGCTGGGCAAAAGAACGTGCAGGTGGTGCATTTGCAGCCGGACTTGCCTTTATCTTGATTAACCGTATCACAGGTACTATCTTCGGTGTTACAGGTGATATGTTGAAAAACCCTGAAGCAATGGTTACTACCTTCTTTGGTGGTTCAATCAAGGTTGCTGACTACTTTATCAGCGTTCTTGAGGCACCAGCGCTTAACATGGGGGTTTTCGTAGGGATTATCTCTGGTTTTGTTGGGGCAACAGCTTATAACAAATACTACAACTTCCGTAAACTTCCTGATGCCCTTTCATTCTTCAATGGTAAACGTTTCGTACCATTCGTCGTTATTCTTCGTTCAGCTATTGCTGCAATTCTACTTGCTGCCTTTTGGCCAGTAGTTCAAACAGGTATTAACAACTTTGGTATTTGGATTGCCAACTCACAAGAAACTGCTCCAGTTCTTGCACCATTCTTGTATGGTACTTTGGAACGTTTGCTCTTGCCATTTGGTCTTCACCACATGTTGACTATCCCAATGAACTATACAGCTCTTGGTGGAACATACGAAGTGTTAACTGGTGCAGCAAAAGGAACACAAGTATTTGGTCAAGATCCACTTTGGCTTGCATGGGTAACTGACCTTGTTAACCTTAAAGGTTCAAATGCTGACCAATACCAACACCTTCTTACAACAGTCACTCCAGCTCGTTTCAAAGTTGGACAAATGATCGGTTCATTTGGTATCTTGATGGGTGTCATCGTTGCTATCTACCGCAATGTTGATGCTGACAAGAAACACCAATACAAGGGTATGATGATTGCGACAGCCCTTGCAACATTCTTGACAGGGGTTACTGAACCTATTGAGTATATGTTCATGTTCATCGCAACACCGCTTTACCTTGTTTATTCAGTAGTTCAAGGTGCTGCCTTTGCTATGGCAGATATTGTTCACCTTCGTGTCCACTCATTCGGTTCAATTGAATTCTTGACTCGTACACCATTGGCAATTAATGCTGGTATTGGTATGGATATCGTTAACTTTATCTGGGTAACTGTTCTCTTTGCGGTTATCATGTACTTCATTGCCAACTTCATGATCAAGAAATTCAACTACGCAACTCCAGGACGTAACGGAAACTACGAAACAGCTGAAGGAGCATCAGAAGAAGCAACTCCTGGAACTCCAAAAGTTGCAGCAGCTTCTCAAGCCGTAAACATCATTAACCTTCTTGGTGGTCGTGCAAATATCGTAGATGTGGATGCATGTATGACTCGTCTTCGTGTAACTGTTAAAGACGCAGATCGCGTTGGTACTGAGGAACAATGGAAAGCAGAAGGAGCTATGGGTCTTGTCATGAAAGGACAAGGTGTCCAAGCTATCTACGGACCAAAAGCTGACGTATTGAAATCTGATATCCAAGATATCCTTGACTCAGGGGAAGTAATTCCTGAAACTCTTCCAAGTCAAATGACAGAAACTCAACAAAATACTGTACATTACAAGGGTGTAACTGAAGAAGTTTACTCAGTAGCTGACGGTCAAGTTGTTGCTTTGGAACAAGTGGAAGATCCAGTTTTTGCTCAAAAAATGATGGGTGATGGATTTGCAGTAGAGCCAGCAAATGGCAACATTGTATCTCCAGTTACTGGTACTGTATCAAGTATCTTCCCAACAAAACACGCTCTTGGTCTTGTCACTGACTCAGGTCTTGAAGTGCTTGTTCATATTGGTTTGGATACAGTAAGTCTTGAAGGAAAACCATTTACTGTTCATGTCTCTGAAGGACAAAAAGTGGTTGCTGGTGATCTTCTTGTCACAGCTGACTTGGATGCTATTCGAGAAGCAGGACGTAAAACATCAACAGTGGTTGTCTTCACAAATGGTGATGTCCTTAAATCAGTTAAACTAGAACAAACAGGTTCTCTTGCAGCTAAAACAGCAGTTGCTAAAGTAGAATTGTAATATACTTGGGGTTGGAAGCTGTTTTCCAACCTCTTGTTTTAGGAGAAAAGCATGAAATTTCTAACACTCAATACCCACAGTTGGATGGAGAAGGAAGCAGAGGAAAAATTCCAAATCTTACTCCAAGACATTCTTGATAGGGACTATGATTTGATTTGTTTCCAAGAAATCAATCAAGAAATGACTTCGCCTGAGGTAGAGGTTAACAATCACTATCAAGCTTTACTATCAGCAGAACCCATTCATCAGGACCACTATGTCCGACTTCTGGTTGAAAAATTGGCTGAGAAAGGGAAAAACTACTACTGGACTTGGGCTTACAATCATATTGGTTATGACCGTTACCATGAAGGCGTAGCTATCTTATCTAAAACACCGATTAAAGCCAGAGAAATTTTAGTTTCGGATGTAGATGATCCAACAGACTATCATACTCGCCGCGTTGCCTTGGCTGAGACAGAGGTTGAAGGTAAGGAACTTGCTCTTGCAAGCGTTCATCTCTCTTGGTGGGATAAAGGTTTCCAAGAAGAATGGGCACGATTTGAGGCTGTACTAAAAGAGTTGAACAAACCTCTAATTTTAGCGGGTGATTTTAATAATCCAGCTGGTCAGGAAGGCTATCAAGCGATTTTAGCTAGCCCATTAGGATTACAAGACGCGTTTGAAGTTGCGAAAGAAAGAAGTGGTAGCTATACCGTTCCACCAGAAATTGATGGCTGGAAAGGCAATACCGAGCCACTACGAATCGACTACGTCTTTACGACCAAAGAGTTGGAAGTAGAGAGTTTACAAGTAGTTTTTGATGGTCAAAATAGTCCACAAGTCAGTGATCACTATGGTTTGAATGCTGTATTGACCTGGAAATAATGAAAGAGGTTGGAATCAGAGGTTCCAACCTTTTAATCTATTCGAATCTTTACTACAGGACTGAGACTCAAATGGGGCTACTGCAATAGGACAAAATATGGTATAATTGAAAGGATAGAATCGAGGATAGTATGTCATTTAAGAAATTTCAATTTAAAAATTATATAGTAGAAGCCTTGGAGGAGTTGAAGTTTACGACTCCTACCGAAGTTCAGGAAAAGTTGATTCCTATTGTCTTGGCAGGTCGTGACTTGGTGGGCGAGTCAAAAACAGGTTCAGGAAAGACTCATACTTTCTTGTTACCCATTTTCCAGCAATTAGATGAAACTAGCGATAGTGTGCAAGCAGTGATTACGGCTCCAAGTCGTGAGTTGGCTACTCAAATCTACCAAGCAGCTCGTCAGATTGCAGCTCACTCAGATGTCGAAGTTCGTGTGGTTAATTATGTAGGTGGTACGGATAAGGCGCGTCAGATTGAAAAACTTGCCAGCAACCAACCACATATCGTTATCGGAACGCCAGGTCGTATCTATGACTTGGTCAAATCTGGTGATTTGGCTATTCACAAGGCCAAGACCTTTGTAATTGATGAAGCCGATATGACCTTGGATATGGGATTCTTGGAAACCGTTGATAAGATTGCAGGGAGCCTTCCAAAAGACTTGCAATTCATGGTCTTTTCAGCAACGATTCCACAAAAATTGCAACCGTTCTTGAAAAAATACTTGTCAAATCCTGTCATGGAAAAAATCAAGACTAAGACAGTTATCTCAGATACCATTGATAATTGGTTGATTTCGACCAAGGGCCGCGACAAGAATGCTCAAATTTACCAGCTGACTCAGTTGATGCAGCCTTATTTGGCAATGATTTTTGTTAACACCAAAACGCGTGCTGATGAATTGCATGCCTACTTGACTGCTCAAGGATTGAAGGTAGCTAAGATTCATGGAGATATTGCTCCTCGTGAACGCAAACGGATCATGAATCAGGTGAAAAATCTGGATTTTGAGTACATTGTTGCAACAGACTTGGCAGCGCGTGGGATTGACATTGAAGGTGTTAGTCATGTTATCAATGATGCCATTCCGCAAGACTTGTCCTTCTTTGTTCACCGTGTTGGACGAACTGGGCGCAACGGACTGCCTGGTACGGCTATTACCCTTTACCAGCCTAGTGATGACTCGGATATCCGTGAGTTGGAAAAATTAGGTATCAAGTTTACTCCTAAGATGGTCAAAGACGGAGAGTTTCAAGATACCTATGACCGTGATCGTCGTGCTAATCGTGAAAAGAAGCAGGATAAGCTTGATATTGAAATGATTGGCTTGGTTAAAAAGAAAAAGAAAAAAGTCAAACCTGGCTATAAGAAGAAGATTCAATGGGCGGTGGATGAAAAACGTCGCAAAACCAAGCGTGCTGAAAATCGTGCACGTGGCCGTGCAGAGCGAAAAGCCAAACGCCAAACATTTTAAAAACTCAGTAGAATTACCTGATTCTACTGAGTTTTTATTTCCTGAACTATTCAAAGTAGCCAATAATTATATATTCAAAATAATTTGATTAATAAAATAGTAATTGCTTTAAAACTTGTTTTTAGTCCAATATTTTATTGAAATCGTAAGGAAAAAATTGAAAACTATACAATTTTGTGTTATCATATTATAAAACAATCGGATTATATAATATGATCCGTGAAAAGAAAAGGGGACTTCTATGGATAAATCATTTATGAAACAACAACGTTTTTCATTCCGTAAAATGAAAGTTGGGTTGGCTTCTGTAGCAATTTTGTTTGCTTTTGCTCAGGTCGGACAAGTGTCTGCAGATGAAACAACAAAACCGGCATCTGCTTCAACTGAAACAGTAAAGAAAACTGAAGCAAGTAAATCGGCAGTCGAAGCTGCTGTGGCAGAAATTAAAGCTGATGAGGCGAAACCAGTCGTTAACAAATCAGATGCAAAACCTGGAGAGCTTGTTGATGTTTCTAAGAAGGTTTCACCTATTGACGTGAAAGAACGCCAAGAAGGTGATCAAAAGATTCATGAAGAAAGTGCAACTGTTGAAGTCACAAAGACAGAAGTGGCACCTGTAAAAAGCGAAGAACTTCCTGCTCCAAAGACTGAAACAACTGAGAGCACTTTGACTGGGAAAGACGAAGAGGGAAATTCTTATACTCAATATGAACGTGTTGATAAAACTACGTCCGTAGAGATGATAAAAGATACAAAAACGATTTCCAAATCAGGATCAGCAGATATCGTATTTGTTGTTGACCGTTCTTTATCAATGAAGAGTAATATTGATACTGTAAGAGATAATGTCAATAAATTTGTCGATAATCTCGCGAATAATGGGGTAACTGCACGCTTTGGTTTAGCTACATTTAGCGATGAGCTTTATGGCCGCACGTATAATTTAACTGATGAAGGTACAATTCTAACTAAGTTTGGTGACTCTTATTTCACATCTAATCCAGACGAACTAAAAAAAGCGCTCGCTGCAATTGAACTTGCTAATGGAGGTGATCCAGCAGAAACGCCGACACCTGCACTCAATCAAATTGTTTCGACATATGATTGGTCAAAATCACCTAAAAATAAAAGGTTTGCTGTCCTATTATCCGATTTTCCAATTAAGGAGAATCCGTCAATTCCAACGATTGCAGACACAATTGCAACATTAACTGCAAATGGTATTGAGAGAATTGTAGCAACCTCAAGTCCTTACCAAAAATATTACAAAGGTTTTACTAATGATAATAGAATTTTGGATTTAAGTGAGCAATTTGGAGATACCTTGACTAAAGATGTGGCGTCTTTGATTGTTGAAACTGTGACTGAAGGACACAATTATAAGGTAACGAAAGATAATTACCAATTCTACCTAGAACGTCGTACAACACTACCAGTTGTTCAGACAGAGAATCCGATTCAAACGACCTCTCTTCCAGTAGCTACAGCTCATAAACAAGAAGCAGCTAAACTCCCTGATACCTGATACAGGAAGTAATGATACAGCGAACTATGGTATTGTGGGAATTGGCCTCCTAATGGCTGGACTTGGCTTAACTGTAAGCAATAGAAAGTCAAAGGAACAGTAAACCTAACTGGAAGATTGTTTGTAAAAACATTGTGATAAAAAATAGGTAGTTTGTAGATGAAGTATGCAGATAAGCATAGGTATGACCTTCTGTATTATGGAGCACAAGCCGAAATTTTATGACGAGAAAAGAGCCGTAAGGTTCTTTTTTCGATTTCGAGAAAATACTGCAAAAAAAAGCAAAAAGTGGTATAATGATAAGGTTATATAGTCCCGATAAGATGGTAGAAATTTCTATCAGTACTTTGTACTCGCAAAGAATGACGACTCCAAAGTCGCTCGTCCTTCTACGGTTGCCGCTATAACGCGGTCACCCTATGCGCCTTACTAGCTTCAGAAATAAAAAAACATCGTTTTTATTTCTTTCGCGTCGTAACTCTTAGACTATAGAAATACCTATCAGTACTTTGTAACTCTATAACAATATTTTTTAAGGGGGGACATTTTTATGTCAGAACGTAAATTATTCACGTCTGAATCTGTATCTGAGGGGCATCCGGATAAGATTGCAGACCAAATTTCAGATGCGATTTTGGATGCTATTTTAGCAAAGGATCCAGATGCGCACGTTGCTGCCGAGACAGCTGTATACACAGGTTCGGTCCATGTTTTTGGTGAAATTTCTACAAATGCTTATGTGGATATCAACCGTGTGGTTCGTGATACCATTGCAGAGATTGGTTATACCAATACAGAGTATGGTTTTTCTGCGGAGACGGTGGGAGTTCATCCGTCGCTTGTTGAGCAGTCACCAGATATCGCCCAAGGAGTTAACGAAGCCTTGGAAGTCCGTGGAAATGCAGATCAAGATCCGCTTGACTTGATTGGTGCTGGTGACCAAGGTCTTATGTTTGGATTTGCGGTGGATGAGACAGAAGAACTCATGCCATTGCCAATCTCACTCAGTCATAAGTTGGTTCGTCGTTTGGCAGAACTTCGTAAGTCTGGTGAAATCAGCTATCTCCGTCCAGATGCTAAATCACAAGTTACGGTTGAGTATGATGAAAATGACCGTCCGGTACGTGTGGACACAGTCGTTATTTCAACTCAGCACGATCCAGAAGTTAGCAATGAACAAATTCACAATGATGTGATTAACAAGGTTATCAAAGAGGTGATCCCAGCTTCTTACTTGGATGAGCAAACCAAATTCTTCATCAATCCAACTGGTCGTTTTGTAATCGGTGGACCTCAAGGGGACTCAGGTTTGACTGGTCGTAAGATTATCGTGGATACCTATGGTGGCTACTCTCGCCATGGTGGTGGTGCCTTCTCTGGTAAGGATGCGACGAAAGTGGACCGCTCAGCATCTTATGCAGCTCGTTATATTGCTAAAAATATCGTTGCAGCAGGCCTTGCTAAGAAGGCAGAAGTGCAATTGGCCTATGCTATCGGGGTGGCGCAACCTGTTTCTGTTCGTATCGATACTTTTGGTACAGGAACAGTATCTGAAAGCAAGCTTGAAAAAGCAGCGCGTCAAATCTTTGACCTTCGCCCTGCAGGAATTATTCAAATGCTGGATCTCAAACGCCCAATTTACCGTCAAACAGCGGCTTATGGACACATGGGACGTACAGATATTGACCTTCCATGGGAACGTTTGGACAAGGTAGATGCTTTGAAAGAAGCTGTGAAATAGAATTAAAAGATTGGTAGCTGTGCACTACCAATCTTTTTTGCAAAAGAAAACCAGCTTTTGGCTGGTCTTCTTATTTTATAGGGATTGAAATCTCAATCAATTTATCTGAATAAAGCGTCTTGATATTGGCTTCATCAATGCTTCCTTTGTCGATTTTACGTTTCAAGAAGAAGTCTTGAATGGTTTCGATTTCAGCTTCACGAATAGCACGGTGTTTGTTGGAAATGAGGATTTCATAGTGAAGCGGGGCTTGCGTGAAAACTACATCTGTGTTTCCAGCAGAATAGACCTCGACAAGAGTTGCGTCTGTGCTTTCTAATTGGCTTTTAACAAGTTGCGAGTGTGAGTTTGTCGTATTGATAAGCTTCATAACAGTTCCTCCGATTTTCTAACTCTATTATAGCACTTTTTGAATAAAATCGTGTATTTTAGCCAATTCCATGCTGGATTTTCCAAGCTTCAATTCCCCATTTATGGCTACCACGTTTGAGTTTTTCAATTGCTTCATCAATAGGGAACCAAGCAATATGATTAAAATCTTCCAGTGGTTTTTGTGCTTCTTTGAAAGAAATAGCTTCATAGAGATACGCTGGATTGTAGTAGTAGGTATCACGGTGGCGAGAGTAGAAATACTCATCAGCTTGCCCATAATAGGTTCCAATTTCAGCTGTAAAGCCAAGTTCTTCGATCAGTTCTCTTTTTAGTGCTTCTTGATGATCTTCGCCAGCTTCAATTTCTCCACCTGGCAAGAACCAAGCACCATTGGGAGCTTGAACTAGGACAATTTGTTTTTTCTCCGCATCCGGAATAACTGCGTACACACCATAGCGGGGCTGGTAGGTCACATTCACTTTTTTTTCACCAAAAGTTGGGTTTGCCATTGCATTTTCCTCATTCTCTAGTATCTTTATTATTATCATAATGGACGAGGGGCAAGCTGTCAAGAATAAACCAACGAACTGGTGCAGAAAAAGCTACTTTGTCTTGGTCAATCCTTGTCTCGTTAAACTTTCTAGACCTAGTACTATAACTGGTATAATAAAAGAGAGGTGATTTTATGGCAGAATCAAGACTATTTCGTATCCTATATCTACTTTTAGAAAAAGGCAGTGCAACAGCTCCTGAATTAGCCCGATTATTTGAAGTATCTGTACGAACGATTTATCGTGATATTGAGCGGTTGAGTATGGCAGGGATTCCCCTTTATTCGATACCTGGGAAGACGGGCGGAATCTTTTTAATGAAGAACTTTGTTCTGGATCGTACTCTCGTATCGGAGGATGAAAAATTAGAACTTCTGTCAGCTTTGCAAGGGATTCAAGCCCTGACCGATGACAGGCAAGATATGTTACTTGAAAAGTTGGAATCTATTTTTCAAGTTTCTCCCAGCCCTTGGATAGAAGTAGACATGACTGACTGGAGAAAGCGAGAAGGTCAAAAAGAATTATTTGATAACATCAAACATGCTATTCTAGAGAAAAGGCAACTGGTGATTACTTATCTAGGTGGGTGTGGTCAGAAAACGATTCGTACAGTCGAACCCTTTAGACTCGTATTTAAAAAGAGAGATTGGTACCTTCATGCCTACTGTTGTTTGAAGGAAGAGTGGCGTTTTTTCAAATTGTCTAGAATTAGGAACTATCACCTAACAACTGAAACTGTGAAGCAGAAAAATGTGGAGGATTGGGTTGATGGTTCAGATCAAGTGGCACATCAAATCAAAGTTTCCTTGAAGTTTAGTCCCAAGCTTGCTTTCCGGGTTTATGAAGATTTTTCAGAAGATGAGATTAGCTTGGGGAAAGATGGGTGTTATTATGTCAAGACAGTCCTACCAGAGCATGAAAGTCTGTATACTTACCTCCTGTCTTATCTAGATGGGGTGGAAATACTCGCCCCCAATCATCTGAAGAAGGAATTGCTTTCTATATTAGAAAAAATCCAAAAACTTTACAAACCTTGACAAAAGATGTCAGGGTTTTGGTGCTATACTAGAGATAGAAAGGAGAAGAACCAAATGAAATACGAATGGAGAAAAGAAGCAAAAAATCTTTATCAAGTGAAAGCTAGGCCCAGCATCTTGCAGGTGCCAGGTCAATCCTATATCGTGATTGATGGTAAAGGTGATCCAAATCAAGAAGATTTTTCAGAACGCGTAGGGGCCTTATATGCCTTAGCCTATGCGATAAAGATGAAGTATAAAAAAGCTCCTCTGGATGAGGTTTACACGGATTTTACAGTCTTTCCTTTAGAAGGTGTATGGAAAAAGGAGAAGGAGGGAGAACTGGTAAAAAGTGAGCTTTCTTATAGCATTATGATTGGGCAACCCGATTTTATTACGCGAGAACTATTTGAGGTAGCTCTGAACGAGGTCAAAATCAAGAAGCCAAATCCTCTCTATGAGGCTATTCGTTTTGAAATGATAGAAGAAGGCCAAATCCTTGCTATGCTTCATGTAGGACCTTTTGATACTGAAAATGAGACTTTTGCAGAGATGGAGCATTTTTGTCAACTTCATAAACTCAAAAGAACTTCGGAAGTCCACCGAGAAATTTATCTCAATAACCTTCATCGAACGGAGCCAAGCAAATTAAAAACAATTCTTCGCTATCAAGTTCAAGAAGAGAATTAAAAAAAAGAACAGGAAATCTTGTTTCCTGTTCTTTTTATGAGATTTATTCTTCTATTTCAGAAGCAATCTCTTCTGTTTTCTCAGTTTTTTTGGCAGATTTGATTTGAATATTGCCATTGCTTGTCATAACTGCCTTGAGGTCTTTTTCACTTGGGTTTTCAAGGTAGAAGTCAGTGATGGCATCCTCGATATGGTCTTGAATAGTACGGCGGAGTGGGCGTGCCCCCATTTTTGGATCATAACCTAAGTCAACCAACTTTTCCTTGACCTTGTCTGTCACATCGAGGTGGATATTGTTGCTAGAGAGGCGTTTGTTGACATCCGCTAGCATGAGTTCGACGATTTGGAGAAGGTTGTCCTTGCTGAGAGGTTTAAATTCGATGATGCCGTCAAAACGGTTCATAAACTCTGGGCTAAAGAAGTTACCGAGTTCACCGAGGACAGAGTTGGTTCGACCTTCACGAGCAGCTCCAAAACCAACGCTGGCTTCGGCCTTACCGGTACCCGCATTTGAAGTCATGATAATGATAGCATCTTTAAAGCTAACTGTTCGTCCTTGCCCATCAGTCAAACGACCATCGTCCAATACTTGAAGGAACATGTGCATCACATCTGGGTGGGCTTTTTCAACTTCATCGAGAAGGATGAGAGAGTAAGGATTGCGACGAACTTTTTCAGTCAGTTGACCAGCTTCGTCATAGCCTACATAGCCTGGAGGGGCTCCGACCAATTTAGCCACACTGTGTTTTTCCATGTATTCACTCATATCAAAGCGAATCATGCTGTCAGCAGAACCAAAGAGCTCAATGGCTAGTTGTTTGGAAAGTTCTGTCTTACCGACACCAGTTGGTCCGACAAAGAGGAAGCTTCCGATTGGGCGGTTAGGAGTTCCAAGTCCAACACGATTACGACGGATGGCCTTAGCAATCTTATCGACAGCTTCATCTTGACCAATGACATGAGCTTTGAGGTCGTCTGCTAGATGGATAAGCTGAGACTGTTCTTTTTCTTTGAGTTCTCCAACAGGGATATTGGTTTTCTGCTCAATGATATGTTCGATTGTTTTCTCGCTGATGATTGGAGTATCCTGATCGGTCACCTTGTTCTTCTGCATTTCCTTGTACTTGGCAATCTGATCGCGGAAATAGGCAGCCTTTTCAAAGTCTTCCTCTCGAGTAGCTTGAGCCTTGAGATTCTCAGCTTCAATTAAACGCTGATCAATCACTTTAGGATCAACAAAGTTCAGCGTCAGATTCATCTTAGAACCAGCTTCATCTAACAGGTCAATAGCCTTGTCTGGCAAGAAGCGGTCTTGGATATAGCGATTGGAAAGATTTGCAGCAGCTTCGATAGCAGCGTCTGTGTACTTGACGTGATGGTAGTCTTCGTATTTCTTTTGAACCCCTTTAAGGATGGTAATGGTTTCTTCGACAGTTGGTTCATCTACCTTGACAGGTTGCATACGGCGCTCTAGGGCAGCATCTTTTTCAATGATACGGTATTCATTGAGAGTAGTGGCACCGACCATTTGTAATTCACCACGGGCAAGGGCTGGTTTGAGGATATTTCCTGCATCCATATTGCCATCGCCAGCAGATCCTGCACCAACAATTTCATGGATTTCGTCGATAAAGAGGATGATGTCCTCGCGTTTGCGAATTTCTTCCATGAGCTTTTGCATACGTTCTTCAAATTGGCCTCGAATCCCTGTTCCTTGGACTAGACTGACCACATCCAGACGGATGACCTGCTTGCCTTGGAGTTTATGGGGAACATCACCATCAACAATCTTCTGAGCTAGACCTTCAACAACGGCTGTTTTACCGACACCTGGTTCTCCGATAAGGACAGGGTTGTTCTTGGTTCGACGGTTGAGGATTTCGATAACGCGGATAATCTCTTCATCTCGACCGATAACAGGGTCAATATCTCCCCGCCGAGCAATCTCAGTAATATTGATACCATATTCCTCTAGGAGTCCTCTTTCTTGGCTAGGAGGTGTTTGAAGTGGACCGCGGTTTTGAGGCCCATAACCACCGTTTCCTCCATATCCCCCACCTGATTGAGTTGGAGGGACGTTATTAGAAGAAGGTTTGAAATTATTCAAATCATTGAAAAAGTCGCCGAAAGGATCAAAGTCATGATTATTTAAGTCAGTCATTCCTTTAAAGAGGGTATTATTTGGATCTGTTTTGATAATTTTATAGCAATTTTGACAGAGATCAATTTGCTTTTGCTGTCCATTGATATTGGTATACAGATGAATTGTTGAGTCGTTAATTTTACAGTTTTGACAGAGCATAGATCTACCTCATTTCATTCTTATTCTTGGTCTAAGAAAAAGGTCAAGAATAGTCAAAGTTTTATACTCTCATTATAGCATGATTAAGGTGTAAAGCAAGTAAAAAGATTGGGAAGTGGTCGTTTTTAAAAGAGGGATTTATGAAGAATCCAGCGACATTGAAGGTAAGAAAAAATCCCATTTGTGGTGACAAAAAGGATTCTCATTTATCGGGCCCTACTGCCCGTTGTTTTTATATTAGTAAAGGAGTTCGTAGATCTCCATTGCAATCAAATCAATGCTATCAAATGTATAAGTTTCACGAGCTTCTACATCGCGAAGGGTGAAGAGTGATCCGTTTTCTTCGTCATGGCTGTATGCAACTTCTGCGACAACAACACCTTCACGTTCAAAATTACGTTTTAGATTTCCACCATCTTTTGTCATTGCTTCTAGGCGGTTAATGATTCTAACCAAATGTGATTCCATTTTGATTCTCCTCCATTTCTTATCGTTTCTATTTTACCATAAACAAGAGGTAGTTGACTAGAAAAAAACTGTGATTTCTCTCTATTTCTCTATTCTATCAAGTTAATTGTTAAAATTAGGGAAAAAGGATTGCATTTTAATTCAATTCATGTTATAATCATACAATCTAATACATAGAAAGTTGATTGAATATGAATTTTTCTTTTTTACCAAAGTATTTACCATATTTTAACTATGGTGCTCTGATTACCGTATTGATTTCCATCCTTGTTGTCTGCTTAGGGACCATTATAGGTGTGTTACTGGCCTTTGCCCAACGTTCACGCTTTAAACCGCTCGTTTGGTTTGCAAATGTGTATGTTTGGATCTTCCGTGGTACTCCAATGATGGTTCAAATAATGATTGCCTTTGCCCTTATGCATATCAATGCTCCGACTATTCAAGTGGGAATTTTAGGAGTTGATCTTTCTCGTTTGATTCCTGGTATTCTGATTATTTCTATGAACAGTGGTGCTTATGTTTCAGAAACTGTTCGTGCGGGGATCAATGCGGTTCCTAAAGGGCAGTTAGAGGCTGCATATTCTCTAGGTATTCGTCCGAAAAATGCCATGCGTTATGTCATTTTGCCACAAGCTATCAAAAATATTCTTCCAGCTCTTGGAAACGAATTTATCACCATTATCAAGGATAGTTCCCTCTTATCAGCGATTGGGGTGATGGAGTTGTGGAATGGTGCAACGACAGTAGCAACAACAACTTATTTACCGTTGACTCCTCTTTTATTTGCAGCCTTTTACTATTTGATTATGACCTCTGTTTTGACAGTGGCGTTGAAAGCATTTGAAAAACATATTGGACAAGGAGACAAGAAATAATGACAGAAACCTTGATTAAAATTGAAGAACTACATAAGTCTTTTGGGAAAAATGAAGTTTTAAAAGGCATCAATCTTGAGATTAAACGTGGAGAAGTTGTGGTCATTATTGGTCCGTCAGGGAGCGGGAAATCAACCCTCCTTCGTTCGATGAATCTCCTTGAAGAAGCAAGTAAAGGTAAGGTTATCTTTGAAGGAGTTGATATCACAGATAAGAAAAATGACCTTTTTGCCATGCGTGAAAAGATGGGCATGGTATTCCAACAATTCAACCTCTTTCCCAATATGACAGTGATGGAAAATATCACTTTGTCACCAATTAAAACCAAAGGTGAAAGCAAGGAAGTTGCGGAGAAAAGAGCACAGGAACTGTTAGAAAAAGTTGGCTTGCCAGATAAGGCGACGGCTTATCCACAGAGTTTGTCAGGTGGTCAGCAGCAACGGATTGCCATTGCACGTGGACTTGCTATGGAAGCAGATGTTTTGCTCTTTGATGAGCCGACTTCAGCCCTAGACCCTGAGATGGTTGAAGAAGTTCTAGCTGTTATGCAAGACCTCGCTAAATCAGGGATGACCATGGTGATTGTGACTCATGAAATGGGCTTTGCGCGTGAGGTAGCAGACCGTGTTATCTTTATGGCGGATGGGGTTGTTGTCGAAGATGGAACGCCAGAGCAAGTCTTTGAACAAACCCAAGAACAAAGAACCAAAGATTTCTTGAGTAAGGTTTTGTAATACCTCATTTTTAGAAGAAATGGAGTAGGCATCATGGCTTCCAGTAAAGAATATTTAGATTTTATTCTCGAACAGCTATCAGAGCTAGAGGAGATGAGTTATCGTCCAATGATGGGAGAGTATATCCTTTATTATCGTGGGAAGATTATTGGAGGAATTTATGATAATCGTTTGTTACTGAAGCCTGTGAAGGTGGTCATGGATCAACTGGGACAGACTAGGCTTGAACGTCCTTATGAAGGAGCTAAGGAGATGATTTTGATAGAAGACATTGAAGATAAATCATTTCTAATGAAATTAATTAAGGAGATGTATGAAGTCTTACCGGCTCCAAAAGTCAAAAAGAAAGCATGACAGATTTACCTAGTATAAATAGGCATAAAAGCTCGACAAGGGCTTTTTCTTATAGTTTCAGACTATAAGGTCCATTAGGCAAGAAGTGTTAGGATGGCGAGTTATTTTTTGATATAATAGAGGATATTTGATAGAAAAGAGAAGAGATATGGCTCAGATTATTGATGGGAAGGCTCTTGCGGCTAAGTTACAAGGACAGTTGGCTGAAAAGACGGCCAAACTAAAAGAAGAAACAGGTCTAGTTCCAGGATTGGTAGTGATTTTGGTGGGGGACAATCCTGCCAGCCAAGTCTACGTTCGCAATAAGGAACGGTCAGCTCTCGCTGCTGGCTTCCGTAGTGAAGTAGTGCGAGTTCCAGAGGCCATTACCCAGGCGGAATTGTTAGACTTGATTGCCAAATACAATCAAGATCCAGCTTGGCATGGAATTTTGGTTCAATTACCTTTGCCAAAACATATTGACGAAGAGGCAGTTTTATTAGCTATTGACCCCGAAAAAGATGTGGATGGTTTCCATCCCCTAAACATGGGGCGTCTCTGGTCTGGTCATCCAGTTATGATTCCTTCGACACCTGCAGGAATTATGGAGATGTTTCATGAATATGGGATTGATCTAGAAGGTAAAAATGCGGTTGTTATCGGTCGCTCAAATATCGTTGGGAAACCAATGGCTCAGCTTCTTTTGGCTAAGAATGCGACTGTGACCTTGACCCACTCACGCACCCATCATCTTGCCAAGGTGGCTGCTAAGGCGGATATTCTTGTCGTTGCAATCGGTCGTGCTAAGTTTGTGACAGCTGACTTTGTCAAACCGGGAGCGGTTGTCATTGATGTTGGGATGAACCGAGATGAAAATGGCAAGCTTTGTGGAGATGTTGATTATGATGCTGTTGCACCACTTGCTAGCCACATCACACCTGTACCGGGTGGAGTTGGTCCTATGACGATTACCATGCTAATGGAGCAAACCTATCAGGCAGCGCTTCGAACACTAAATAAGGACTAGGAAGATGAAATTCGTATTTGACCTGGATGGAACGCTATCTTTTGACTACATGACCATAGATGAGGAGATTCAGCAGGTTCTTTTAAAGGCTGAAGATTATGGGCATGAGCTTGTGTTTGCCTCGGCTCGCTCTTATCGGGATTGCTTGGGTTTATTAGGCCCTGAACTCAGTCAGCGCCTGGTCTGTCTCTTCTATACATCTAGACGTGTATATGCGACTGTCTGTGGAGATAGGAGAGCGAGGCATTTGCTCTCCTTTCTGATGTATTGTTTCTTTAAGATTATCTTACTTGAATGGTGGCGTAGCCTATCATTTGGGGAAGGCTATCTTCGAAAGGAATCTCGATGCTAGAGTTTATCATGCGCTAGTGGATTATTGCCAGACTTATAATCTCCCTTTTTTTGCAGATGATTGCTTTGACTATAGTGGACAGATTGTAGAGAAGATTCCATTTATTTCCAGTGTGGATCCCCTAAAGGTAGCTCGTCATCAGAAACTCGAGGACTTAGGTACTCCGATTAAGGTAGTCGTTTATATGGGTGACCATGAGGAGTTGCTTGATGATCTGCTTGGTCAGCTAGAAAGACTAGGACAGGCTCATCTCTCCTATCATGCGCATGAAAAGTGCCTTTATGTTAATCCCTTGGATACTCATAAGGCGACAACTGTTGAAAAGTTATGCGGGGAGAACTTCATCGCTTTTGGAAATGACCAAAACGATATTGAACTATTTAAAACATCGCTCTATTCTGTCCAGATAGGAGATTTTGCTGGCCTTACTCCATATGCAGATGACACGTTAGAGATAAAAGGAGCTCCTTCTCCAGCAGTGGCAGCTAAAATCTTACAGACCTTTGCGGAATTTAAGGGAAAATAGTGTAGAAGGAGGTTTGCCCCTCCTTTTGTAGTATAATGGAGTGAGAGGAAAAATCGATGAAAGTGATTGATCAAACTTTATTAGAAAAAGTTATTATTGAACGTTCTCGTACCAGTCATAAAGGAGACTATGGCCGTCTGCTCTTGCTTGGTGGGACCTATCCTTATGGTGGAGCCATCATCATGGCTGCCTTGGCAGCTGTCAAAAGCGGGGCAGGTTTGGTGACCGTTGGAACAGATAGGGAAAATATCCTTGCTCTACACAGTCATTTACCTGAGGCCATGGCATTTTCTCTTCAAGATCAGCAATTGTTAAAAGAGCAGTTGGAAAAGGCAGAAGTTGTCTTGCTAGGTCCGGGTTTGCGAGAGGATGCATTCGGAGAAGAACTCGTAAGAAGGTTCTTTGACAGCCTTAGAAAAGACCAGATTTTGATTGCAGATGGCGGTGCTTTGGGCATCTTAGCAAAAGCTCATTTGACATTCCCATCTAGTCAGCTCATCCTAACTCCCCACCAAAAGGAATGGGAAAGACTGTCTGGTATAGTTCTTGACCATCAAAATACAGAGGCGACTGCTAGGGCTCTTTCTGCTTTTCCTCAAAGGACGATTCTAGTCGAGAAGGGTTCAGCGACTCGTATCTGGAAAGCTGGTCAGTCTGAATATTATCAGTTACAGGTTGGAGGTCCCTATCAAGCAACTGGTGGGATGGGAGATACTCTGGCTGGGATGATTGCAGGTTTTGCAGGTCAGTTTCACCAAGTCAGTCTCTATGAGAGAGTGGTGGCAGCAACTCACCTTCATTCAGCTATTGCGCAAGAACTAGCTCAAGAAAACTACCTTGTCTTGCCTACCGAAATTAGTAAAGCTCTTCCGAAAACAATGAAAAAAATATCTCAAAAAGGCAGCTAATACCTTGGTTGCCTTTTTATGTTGATGTAGCTTTGTTGATAAGGTTTTCAAATACCTCAGAACTAGCGACCAACTGCTGAACTTGCGTGAAATTCTCACTTTTAAGGTCTTGATTTTTACTCAAACTCGCAAGGAAAGCGAGATTGTTATCAAAGTTGAGGGGTGTCAAATCATGCTTTTTTTGATATAATTTTTAATGATGAATGCGAGAAATGATCGGTATGTGGTCGTTGATTTAGAGGCGACCAGCACCGGAAGCAAGGCAAAAATTATTCAAGTAGGCATTGTGGTGATTGAGAATGGTGAAATCATTGATCAGTATGCGACCGATGTCAATCCCCATGAACCCTTGGATTCTCATATCAAAGAATTAACGGGTCTGACCGATCAGCGTTTGGCTGCGGCACCAGAGTTTTCTCAGGTGGCCGGAAAAATTTTTGAATTGGTTAAGGACGGTATTTTTGTTGCGCACAATGTACAGTTTGATGCCAACCTTCTTGCAGAATTTCTCTTTTTTGAAGGATATGAATTGCGTACACCGCGGGTGGATACAGTTGAGCTTGCCCAAGTTCTATATCCTCAGTTTGAAAAGTATAACTTAGGTATCCTTTGTCAAGAGTTGGGCATTGAGCTGGAACATGCCCATACTGCCCTGTCAGATGCTCAGGCAACAGCTGAACTCTTGCTCTACATGCGTCAAAAACTATTTGAGTTACCAAAAGGGCTCTTAGAAAGCTTGCTAAAACTTGCAGACAACCTTCTCTATGAAAGTTATCTGGTGATTGAGGAGGTCTATCAGCAACAATCTCTCTTATCTTCGCCCGACTTGATGGAACTTCATGGGCTTTTCCTCAGAAAGGAAAGCAAAGCCTTAGTCCCACAAAAGTTATCCAAAGACTTTGCTAAAAACATTTCTTTATTGGGGCTGGAGGAACGTCCACAGCAGCTGGATTTTGCGGAGAAGGTTGAGCAATTATTGGAAGAACACCAAACTTCCTTTATCCAAGCCCAAACGGGACTGGGCAAGACTTATGGTTATCTCCTTCCAGCTTTGAACTCGGAGAGTGAAGCTGGAATCCTAGTGAGCGTTCCGACCAAAATTCTTCAAAATCAAATCATGCAAGAAGAAGGTCAGCGCTTAAAAGAGGTCTTCCATCTGGAAATTCATAGTCTCAAGGGGCCTCAAAATTACTTGAAACTGGATGCCTTTCACCGAGTCCTCCATCGACCGGAGTCCAATCGCCTTTTCACACGTTTTAAAATGCAACTGCTCATCTGGTTAACAGAGACAGAGACTGGTGACTTGGACGAAATCGGGCAGCTTTATCGCTACCAGCACTTTCTGCCGGAACTAGTCCACGATGGTAAGCTTTCAAAGAAAAGTTTATTTGCTACAGAGGATTTTTGGAAACGAGGGCAGGAAAAGGCCAAGACCAGTCGCGTTCTCTTGACTAATCATGCCTATCTGGTCACTCGTTTGGAAGACAATCCAGAGTTTGTCGACAACCGTTTGGTGATCTTGGATGAAGCTCAAAAAATGCTGCTAGCCCTTGAAAATCTAGCCCAGCAGGCTTACCGCCTTGAGGAACTTGTAACTCAAATTGAAAAGTCCTTGGAGTCAGTGGAGGATTTGGTTCAGAAACGCTTGCTTGAGAGTATCGGCTTTGAATGTCGTTACTTGATAGAGCACTATCAGTCAGGTCTGAAGAATGGAAAGTGGTTGGATTCTCTTGAAGAGTTGCGCCAGCATTTTTCGGAGTTAGCTCTCCCAGAGTATAGAGAGACTGCAAACTTTTTCACGTCGGACCGTGAATTTTGGCTTGCTACAGCAGAAAAATCGAGCAAGGATGTCTTGATTTGTTCAAGCAAAAAAGGCCGCTTTATACTAGCAGACCTATTGCCAGAAGATTGTAGGCTCCTAGGAGTATCGGCCACTCTTGAAATCAGCAATCGGGTTTCCTTAGCAGATTTACTGGGATTCCCAGATGCTCCACTTGTTAGGCTTGATGTAGCAAAGCAGGAACAACAAGAAGTCTATCTAATTGATGACTTTCCTCTCGTTACCGAAGTTTCACCTGTTGACTATGCTAGTGAAGTGGCTTCTGTCATTCGAAGCTTACAAGCCTTTCAAGAACCCTTATTGGTCTTGTTTACCTCAAAAGAAATGTTGCTGGCAGTTTCGGACCTGCTCGACCAACCTCATCTAGCTCAGTATAAAAATGGGGAACCAAGCCAACTGAAAAAACGTTTTGAAAAAGGTGAGCGCCAGATCTTGCTTGGAACAGGTAGTTTCTGGGAAGGGGTTGATTTTTCAACCCATCCTTGTGTAATTCAAGTGATTCCGAGATTGCCTTTCCAAAATCCCCATGAACCGTTAACCAAAAAATTAAACCAGGAACTGCGTCAAGAAGGGAAAAATCCTTTCTATGATTATCAGTTGCCGATGGCGATCATTCGGCTAAAACAAGCCTTGGGTCGTACTGTTAGACGATCTGACCAAGGTTCGATTGCTCTAATCTTAGACAGCCGTGTTGTCAGCAAGCGTTACGGCAAACAAATCGCTCAGGCCTTGTCAAAAGAAAGGGCTGTTCAGGTTCTTTCTAGAGAACGGCTAGAGCCTGCTGTAGCTGATTTTCTCCAATCCCATCGCAATAGAATGAAAGAAAAATCTAAGAAAGAGAAAAGGTAAAAAATATGAAACGTTCCTTCGACTCTCGAGTCGATTATAGCCTCCTCCTACCAGTGTTTTGTTTACTGGTGATTGGAGTAGTGGCCATTTATATAGCAGTTAGTCATGACTATCCAAATAATGTATTACCAATTCTAGGTCAGCAAATCGCTTGGATTTCCTTGGGCCTTGTCATTGGTTTTGTGGTCATGTTCTTTAATACCGAGTTTTTATGGAAGGTGACTCCCTATCTTTATGGTCTAGGGCTAGCTTTGATGATCCTACCTCTTGTTTTCTACAATCCAAATCTTGTAGCGTCAACAGGTGCCAAGAACTGGGTATCGATTGGTGGAACGACACTTTTCCAGCCATCGGAATTCATGAAGATTTCCTATATCTTGATGTTGGCTCGAGCCATTGTAAGATTCACTCAAAAACACAAGGAATGGAGACGGACTATTCCCTTGGATTTCCTACTGATTGGTTGGATGATCGCCTTTACCATACCAGTCTTGATACTCTTAGCCCTACAAAGTGACTTGGGGACTGCCTTGGTCTTTGTAGCTATTTTTTCCGGTATGGTTCTCCTTTCAGGTGTTTCGTGGAAGATCATCATTCCGGTTTTTGCGACAGGAGTGACTGCAGTTGTAGGTTTTATGGCCATCTTTATAAGCAAGGATGGACGTGCCTTCTTGCATCAGATTGGGATGCCAACTTACCAGATCAACCGCATCTTGGCTTGGCTCAATCCCTTTGACTTTGCACAAACAACAACATATCAACAGGCGCAGGGACAAATTGCGATTGGAAGTGGTGGCTTGTTTGGACAAGGTTTCAATGTGTCCAATCTCCTCATTCCAGTACGCGAGAGCGATATGATTTTCACCGTAATTGCTGAAGACTTTGGCTTTATTGGTTCAGTCTTTGTGGTTGCTTTATACTTGCTTCTCATCTACCGTATGTTGAAGATTACGCTCAGGTCAAATAACCAGTTCTACACCTACATTTCGACTGGTTTTATCATGATGTTGCTCTTCCATATCTTTGAAAATATCGGTGCCGTGACAGGCTTACTTCCTTTGACAGGGATTCCTCTGCCATTTATTTCTCAAGGGGGATCCGCAATTATTAGTAACCTCATCGGTGTCGGTCTCCTCTTGTCTATGAGTTACCAGACCAATCTAGCAGAAGAGAAAAGTGGAAAAGTTCCATTCAAACGAAAGAAAGTCGTCCTAAAACAAATCAAATAAGGAGGCCACTATGGCAACAGTAGCAGTTATTTTAGCCCAGGGTTTTGAAGAAATTGAAGCCTTGACAGTAGTCGATGTCTTGCGTCGAGCAAACATTTCTTGTGATATGGTAGGATTTGAAGAGCAGGTGACAGGGTCACATGACATTCAGGTAAAAGCTGACCGTATCTTTGATGGTGATTTGTCCGACTATGACTTGGTAGTTCTTCCAGGTGGTATGCCAGGCTCAGCTCACCTACGAGATAATCAAGCGCTCATTTCACAGATTAAAGCCTTTAACCAAGCAGGAAAGAAAATTGCTGCCATCTGTGCAGCCCCAATCGCTCTTCATCAAGCAGGTGTCCTGAAAGACAAGCACTTTACTTGTTATGACGGAGTTCAGGAGCAAATTACTGACGGAATTTATCAAAAGCAAACAGTAGTTGTGGATGGCAATCTAACAACTAGCCGAGGACCGTCAACCGCACTTGCCTTTGCCTATGAATTGGTAGAGCAATTAGGAGGAGATGCTGAAAGTTTACGAGACGGCATGCTCTATCGAGATGTCTTTGGAAATCAACAGTAAGACGAGAGTTCGGCTCTCGTTTTTTAATTTACTCCATGTCTAAAAAATGTTTCATATGATTGTCTTGCGATTTTATATCAAACTTTTATAAATCAATCAAGATTCGTTTAACATAAGAAGGAATCTATCTCTAGAAATGTTAGTGTTTTCAAGTTGTTAGATAGAATAGTTCAGATTTCTACTGAAATCAATAGATTCATGAAAAGATATAATATTCAATAAATGCTATATTAAACGGTCTTATCATGCGAATTAATCTGCTTGTATTAATTTGAAATATAAAGTACTTTCTCTGTAATATAATTGAAACATGTTACTAGTATATTAAAATTAGTAAGAATTTTTTGCATATACGAAACTGGGGGAGTGATATGTTGAAAGCATTTGGAAAAATATTCAAAGTCATTAGAGAATCAAAAAAAATGTCCCTGAAAGAGGTAGCTGCTGGTGATATTTCCGTAGCTCAGCTATCCCGTTTTGAACGGGGAGTTAATGGGATCACACTTGATTCTTTTTATTGCTGTTTAAAAAATATGGCCGTTTCCCTAGAGGAGTTTCAGTATGTTTACCATAATTACATTGATTCAGATGATGTGCTGTTTTCAAAAAAAGTAGCTGATGCATATCAGGAAAACAATGTTGTCAAGCTCCAAAATATTTTGTCAAGCTCAGAAGCTTTGACCGAACAGTTTCCTGAGAAGAAAAACTATAAACTCAATACGATCATTGTCAGAGCTCTTCTGTCTTCCTGTTGCTCAGATTTTCAGATTAGCAAGAAGGATATAGAATTCCTGACGGATCATCTCTTTTCTGTTGAGGAGTGGGGACGTTATGAACTCTGGCTTTTTACAAACAGTGTTGATTTGATGACCTTGGAAACGTTGGAAACCTTCGCTAGTGAGATGATCAATCGTACCCAGTTTTATAACAACCTACCTGAAAATCGCCGCCGTATTATCAAGATGCTACTTAATGTCATTAGCGTCTGTATAGAAGGAAACCATCTGCTAGTTGCTATGAGGTTTCTCAATTATCTCGACCACTCTAAAATCCCTGAAACAGATCTATATGATCGAACGCTGATTAAGTATCATAGGGCTCTGTATGCCTATAAGGTCGGGAATACTAATGCTCTCAGTGATATCGAGCAATGCCTATCTTTTTTTGAATTTTTAGATTCCTTTGGTGTTGCCCAAAAGCTTAAAGAACAGTTTGAAAGAATTTGCCTTTCATAGTTGTAGATGTGCAACAAAAAAAGATCATTTTGAAAAATATACTAGAATAAGGGCATAACTTTATACTAAATTCAGAAGGAGGTTTTATGATGGAGAAAAAGATTCATTATAAGATGCATAAAGTTAAGAAAAACTGGGTAGCCATTGCTTTGACTACCTTGGCCCTTATTGTAGCACCAAAGGTACTTGGTCTAGAACCAGGCGTTGTCCATGCGGATGATGTAAAGCAGGTTGTGGTTCAAGAACCTGCTACAGCTCAGACTAGTGGTCCGGGTCAGCAAACTCCAGCCCAAGCTAACGTAGCTTCTGAGAAAGAAGCAGAAAAAGCAACCCCTGCAGACAAGGTGACAGGCGATGTTGCTGCTAGTGAAAAACCTGCTAAACCAGCAGAAAATACGGAAGCAACAGTTCAAACCAATGCTCAAGAGCCTGCTAAACCAGCAGATACGAAAGAAGCATCTACAGAAAAGGCTGCTGTTGCAGAAGAAGTTAAAGCTGCTAATGCAATCACAGAAACTCCTAAAACAGAAGTAGCAGAGCAGAATAAACAAGCAGGGCCAACAACTGCCCAAGACCAAGAAGGCGACAAACGAGAAAAATCGGCTGTTGAAGACAAGATTGTTGCAAATCCAAAGGTTGCAAAGAAAGATCGCTTGCCCGAACCTGCTCAAAAACAAGGAGCAGTAGCTGAAAGAATGGTGGCAGATCAGGCTCAACCTGCACCTGTAAATGCTGACCATGATGATGATGTCCTATCTCATATTAAGACCATTGATGGTAAAAATTACTATGTTCAGGACGATGGTACAGTTAAAAAGAACTTTGCAGTTGAACTTAATGGTAGAATACTTTATTTTGATGCAGAAACTGGTGCCTTAGTTGATTCAAATGAATATCAGTTCCAACAAGGAACCAGCAGTCTCAATAATGAATTCTCCCAAAAGAATGCTTTCTATGGTACGACTGACAAGGATATTGAAACTGTAGACGGTTATTTGACAGCAGATAGCTGGTATCGTCCAAAGTTCATCTTAAAAGATGGAAAAACATGGACGGCTTCGACAGAAACAGACTTACGTCCTCTTTTGATGGCTTGGTGGCCTGATAAACGTACTCAGATTAATTACCTCAACTATATGAACCAGCAAGGTCTGGGAGCAGGTGCTTTTGAAAACAAAGTTGAACAAGCTCTCCTGACAGGAGCTTCTCAGCAGGTTCAGCGCAAAATTGAGGAAAAAATTGGTAAAGAAGGCGATACCAAATGGTTGAGAACGCTGATGGGTGCCTTTGTCAAAACCCAGCCAAACTGGAATATCAAGTCAGAGTCTGAAACAACTGGTACTAAAAAGGACCACTTGCAGGGTGGAGCTTTGCTTTATACTAATAATGAGAAGAGCTCTCATGCTGACTCTAAGTTCCGTCTGCTTAACCGTACCCCTACTAGTCAAACAGGTACACCTAAGTACTTCATTGACAAGTCAAACGGTGGTTATGAGTTCTTGCTCTCTAGCGACTTTGACAATTCTAATCCAGCTGTTCAGGCCGAACAACTCAACTGGTTGCATTTTATGATGAACTTTGGAAGCATCGTAGCCAATGATCCGACTGCTAATTTTGATGCGGTGGACAATGTCAACGCAGACTTGCTCCAAATCGCATCTGACTACTTCAAGTCTCGCTACAAGGTTGGAGAAAGTGAAGAAGAAGCTATTAAGCATTTGTCTATCTTGGAAGCTTGGTCTGATAACGATCCTGACTACAACAAAGATACTAAGGGTGCTCAACTAGCAATTGACAACAAGCTACGCTTGTCCTTGCTTTATTCATTCATGCGTAATCTATCTATCCGTAGCGGAGTAGAGCCAACGATTACAAATAGTCTAAATGACCGTTCTTCTGAAAAGAAAAATGGCGAACGAATGGCTAACTATATCTTTGTTCGGGCTCATGATAGTGAAGTACAAACTGTTATTGCCGACATCATTCGAGAAAATATCAATCCAAATACGGATGGTTTGACCTTTACCATGGATGAACTCAAGCAAGCCTTCAAGATCTACAACGAAGATATGCGCAAGGCGGACAAGAAATATACGCAGTTCAACATCCCAACTGCTCATGCTCTCATGCTCTCCAATAAAGACTCTATCACTCGGGTCTACTATGGTGATCTCTATACCGATGATGGTCAATACATGGAGAAAAAATCTCCTTACCACGACGCTATCGATGCCTTGTTGCGTGCTCGTATTAAGTATGTAGCAGGTGGACAAGACATGAAAGTCACTTATATGGGTGTACCTCGTGAGGCTGATAAATGGTCTTACAATGGTATTTTGACTTCTGTGCGCTACGGTACGGGTGCTAATGAAGCAACAGATGAAGGAACAGCAGAAACTCGTACTCAAGGGATGGCTGTTATTGCTTCAAACAACCCTAACCTCAAGTTAAATGCGTGGGATAAACTGCAAGTCAATATGGGAGCAGCCCATAAGAATCAATACTATCGCCCTGTGCTTTTGACGACCAAAGATGGTATTTCCCGCTATCTAACTGACGAAGAAGTGCCGCAATCGCTCTGGAAGAAGACAGATGCTAATGGTATTTTAACCTTTGATATGAATGATATTGCAGGCTACAGCAATGTACAGGTTTCTGGATATCTGGCTGTTTGGGTACCAGTTGGCGCTAAGGCAGATCAGGATGCTCGTACAACAGCAAGCAAGAAGAAAAATGCCAGTGGTCAGGTTTACGAATCTAGCGCAGCCCTTGATTCTCAGTTGATTTACGAAGGATTTTCTAACTTCCAGGACTTTGCAACACGCGATGACCAATATACCAATAAAGTCATTGCTAAAAATGTCAACCTCTTCAAGGAATGGGGAGTAACTTCATTTGAGCTACCACCTCAGTATGTATCTAGCCAAGACGGTACTTTCTTAGATTCTATCATTCAGAATGGTTATGCCTTTGAAGACCGCTACGATATGGCCATGAGTAAGAACAATAAATATGGTTCTTTAAAAGATTTGCTCAATGCTCTCCGTGCGCTTCACAGTGTCAATATCCAAGCCATCGCGGACTGGGTACCAGATCAAATCTATAACCTACCAGGTAAGGAAGTAGTAACAGCAACACGTGTCAACAACTATGGAACCTACCGTGAAGGCGCAGAAATTAAGGAAAAACTCTATGTAGCTAATAGTAAGACCAATGGGACTGATTTCCAAGGTAAGTACGGTGGAGCCTTCTTGGATGAGCTTAAAGCTAAATATCCAGAAATCTTTGAACGAGTACAGATTTCCAATGGTCAAAAAATGACAACAGATGAGAAGATTACCAAGTGGTCGGCTAAGTACTTCAATGGTACCAATATCTTAGGTCGTGGTGCTTACTATGTTCTTAAAGACTGGGCTAGCAACGACTACCTCACTAACAAAAATGGCGAGATCGTATTGCCTAAGCAATTAGTTAATAAGAATGCTTACACAGGATTTGTTAGTGATGCCAATGGTACTAAGTTCTATTCAACTAGTGGTTATCAAGCTAAAAATTCCTTTATCCAAGATGAAAATGGAAATTGGTATTACTTCGATAAACGAGGTTATCTTGTAACAGGTGCTCATGAAATTGATGGCAAGCACGTTTATTTCTTGAAGAATGGTATTCAACTTCGTGATTCTATCCGTGAAGATGAAAATGGTAATCAGTACTACTATGATCAAACTGGTGCCCAAGTTCTCAACCGTTACTACACTACTGATGGTGAAAACTGGCGTTACTTTGATGCCAAGGGCGTTATGGCTCGAGGTCTTGTCAAGATAGGAGATGGACAGCAATTCTTTGATGAAAACGGCTATCAGGTTAAGGGCAAGATTGTGAGTGCTAAGGATGGCAAACTTCGTTACTTTGACAAGGATTCAGGAAATGCTGTTATCAATCGTTTTGCTCAGGGTGATAACCCAAGTGATTGGTACTATTTTGGAGCAGATGGAGTTGCTGTGACAGGTCTTCAAAAGATTGGTCAACAAACACTTTACTTTGACCAAGATGGCAAGCAAGTCAAGGGTAAAATAGTGACACTTTCAGATAAGAGTATCCGTTATTTTGATGCTAACTCAGGAGAAATGGCAGTCGGCAAGTTTGCAGAAGGTGCCAAGAGCGAATGGTATTACTTTGACCAAACTGGTAAAGCAGTGACAGGTCTTCAAAAGATTGGCAAACAAACACTTTACTTTGATCAAGATGGTAAGCAAGTCAAGGGTAAAGTAGTAACTTTGGCTGATAAATCCATCCGTTACTTTGATGCCAACTCAGGAGAAATGGCAGTCGGCAAGTTTGCAGAAGGTGCCAAGAACGAATGGTATTACTTTGACCAAACTGGTAAAGCAGTGACAGGCCTTCAAAAGATTGACAAACAAACACTTTACTTCGACCAAGATGGCAAGCAAGTCAAGGGCAAAATCGTGACACTTTCAGATAAGAGTATCCGTTACTTTGATGCTAACTCAGGAGAGATGGCAACCAACAAGTTTGTCGAAGGTTCCCCAAATGAGTGGTACTATTTTGATCAAACTGGAAAAGCAGTGACAGGCTTGCAGCAGGTTGGTCAACAGACTCTCTATTTCACGCAAGACGGCAAGCAAGTCAAAGGAAAAGTTGTTGATGTGAATGGAGTTAGTCGATATTTCGATGTCAATTCAGGAGATATGGCTCGAAGCAAATGGATTCAACTTGAAGATGGAAGTTGGATGTATTTTGACCGCGATGGTAGAGGTCAAAACTTCGGAAGAAACTAATCGAATGTAGCTCAATAAAAATCAAACTTTATCTGACGATATACAAAAACGATAACTCCTTTAAAGGACGTTATCGTTTTTTGCCTGTTTGGAGAATAAATGACAATTGAAAAGAAAGATGGAATCATTGGAAACTGTAATGAATTAACAAGAGATTCCATATTGGAATAATCTTTTTCTGCACTCTATTGAGATATTCAAAGCAATGAGGATTCTATTTTTAAAGTTTGGAAATCCAAAAGCGTTTCGTTTGCGAACAATGACGCGATTGTTAGTAGTTTCTATTTTTTAATTTGTACATTTGAGATAAGAAAGATTTTGCTTGATTATTCATAGAGGAGCTATTCTTCACAAAAAGGCTCCATCGATGCAATAGTGTTTTACTCTCTATAGAAATTATAGAGCCGAAAAATCTAGGAAATCATCGCTTTTTTCATAAAAAAATGGTATAATGAAGGGTATGAAATATCACGACTATATATGGGATTTAGGTGGTACCCTATTGGATAATTATGAGACTTCTACAGCAGCCTTTGTAGAAACCTTAGCCCAATACGGAATAGAGCAAGAACACGACCGCGTCTACGAAGCCTTGAAGGTTTCGACAGCTTTTGCCATCGAGAAGTTTGCACCAGATATCGAGGTTTTTTTAGAGAACTACAAAGAAAATGAGGCGCGTGAGCTAGAGCATCCAGTTTTGTTTGAGGGAATTCCAGAATTACTCAAAGACATTTCGGACAAGGGTGGTCGCCATTTCTTGGTTTCTCATCGAAATGACCAAGTGCTAGAACTTCTTGCTAAGACCCAGATAGCGAACTACTTCACTGAGGTGGTGACTGCCAGTTCTGGCTTTAAACGGAAACCAGATCCTGAGTCCATGATTTATTTACGTGATAAATATCATATTACATCTGGTTTGGTCATTGGTGACAGAAATATTGATGTAGAAGCAGGTAAAGCTGCTGGCTTAGATGCCTATCTTTTTAATAACGTTGCGACATTGAGACAAGCAATAGACATGTAAGAAAAGGGAAAAAATGACAGAAGAAATCAAAAATCAACAGGCACAAGATTATGATGCCAGTCAAATTCAAGTTTTGGAGGGACTTGAAGCTGTTCGTATGCGTCCAGGTATGTATATTGGATCGACTTCAAAAGAAGGTCTTCACCATCTAGTATGGGAAATCGTTGATAACTCAATTGACGAAGCCCTAGCTGGATTTGCCAGTCACATCCAAGTCTTTATAGAGCCTGATAATTCCATCACCGTTGTGGATGATGGGCGTGGAATTCCTGTTGATATTCAGGAAAAAACAGGACGTCCCGCTGTTGAGACCGTCTTTACAGTTCTTCACGCTGGAGGAAAATTCGGCGGTGGCGGATACAAGGTTTCAGGTGGATTGCACGGTGTAGGTTCATCAGTAGTAAATGCTCTTTCAACTCAACTAGATGTTCATGTCCATAAAAACGGTAAGATTCATTACCAAGAATACCGTCGTGGTCATGTTGTTGCTGATCTTGAGGTGGTTGGAGATACGGATAAAACGGGAACAACAGTTCACTTCACACCAGATCCAGAGATTTTTACAGAAACAACAACTTTTGACTTTGAAAAATTAAACAAACGTATTCAAGAACTAGCCTTTTTGAACCGAGGTCTTCAAATCTCCATCACAGATAAGCGTGATGGTCTCGAACAGACTAAACATTACCACTATGAGGGTGGGATTGCTAGCTACGTTGAATATATCAACGAGAACAAGGATGTTATCTTTGATACACCAATCTACACAGACGGTGAGATGGATGATATCACAGTTGAAGTAGCCATGCAGTACACAACCGGTTACCACGAAAACGTCATGAGTTTCGCCAATAACATTCACACCCATGAAGGTGGTACGCATGAGCAAGGTTTCCGTACGGCTCTGACGCGTGTTATCAATGACTATGCTCGCAAGAATAAACTGCTAAAAGACAATGAAGATAACCTAACAGGGGAAGATGTCCGTGAAGGCTTGACTGCAGTTATCTCAGTTAAGCATCCAAACCCGCAGTTTGAAGGACAAACCAAGACCAAACTGGGGAATAGTGAAGTAGTCAAGATTACCAATCGCCTCTTCAGCGATGCCTTCTCTGATTTCCTCATGGAAAATCCACAGATCGCCAAGCGTATCGTGGAAAAAGGGATTTTGGCTGCCAAGGCTCGTGTAGCTGCCAAGCGTGCGCGTGAAGTCACTCGCAAGAAATCTGGTTTGGAAATTTCCAATTTGCCAGGAAAACTAGCAGACTGTTCTTCAAACAACCCAGCTGAAACCGAACTCTTCATCGTTGAAGGAGACTCAGCTGGTGGATCAGCCAAATCTGGTCGTAACCGTGAGTTCCAGGCTATCCTTCCAATTCGTGGTAAGATCTTGAACGTTGAAAAAGCTAGCATGGATAAAATCCTTGCAAACGAAGAAATTCGAAGTCTTTTCACAGCCATGGGAACAGGATTTGGTGCAGAATTTGATGTCACTAAGGCTCGTTACCAAAAACTCGTTTTGATGACCGATGCCGATGTTGATGGAGCCCACATTCGAACTCTCTTGCTAACCTTGATTTATCGCTATATGAAACCAATCTTAGAGGCTGGTTATGTCTACATTGCCCAACCACCGATTTATGGGGTTAAAGTTGGAAGTGAAATCAAAGAATACATTCAACCTGGTGCAGATCAAGAAATTAAACTCCAAGAAGCCTTAGCACGTCACAGTGAAGGGCGTTCAAAACCAACCATCCAACGTTATAAAGGTTTGGGAGAAATGGATGACCACCAATTGTGGGAAACAACCATGGATCCTGAACATCGCTTGATGGCGCGTGTTTCGGTAGATGATGCTGCCGAAGCAGATAAAATCTTTGATATGTTGATGGGAGATCGAGTAGAACCTCGTCGCGAATTTATCGAAGAAAACGCTGTTTACAGTACACTTGACGTCTAAAAAATGTGGGAAATAGTTCCCTTGGTTTAAAAAATATGATATAATCATTACGATTGTTTCTAGTATAAAAGGAGTTTGATATGTCTAATGGACAACTAATTTATCTAATGGTTGCGATTGCAGTCATTCTGATCTTAGCTTATGTAACAGCCATCTTTTTACGTAAGCGTAATGTAAGCAGATTAACGGCCCTTGAAGAAAGAAAAGAAGAACTCTACAACCTTCCTGTAAATGATGAGGTTGAAGCCGTTAAAAACATGCACTTGATTGGTCAAAGTCAGGTGACCTTCCGTGAATGGAATCAAAAATGGGTTGATTTATCTCTGAACTCATTTGCTGATATTGAAAATCACCTCTTTGAAGCTGAAAGCTACAATAATTCTTTCCGTTTCTTTAAGGCAACACACAAGATTGATCAGATTGAGAGCCAAATCGGCTTGATTGAAGAAGACATTGCTGCTATTCGCAATGCTCTCTCAGAACTTGAAAAGCAAGAATCTAAGAATAGTGGCCGTGTCCTTCATGCCTTGGACTTGTTTGAATCCCTTCAACATACCGTTGCAGAAGATTCAGAGAAGTATGGTAAGGCCCTTCCTGAGATTGAGAAGCAATTGGAAAACATCCAATCGGAATTCTCTCAATTTGTTACCCTAAATTCATCAGGTGACCCGGTTGAAGCCGCAGCAATTCTTGATTCAACTGAAAATCATATTCTCGCTTTGACACACATCGTTGAGCGAATTCCAGCTCTTGTTGAAACCTTGACAAAGGAACTGCCAGAACAATTGGCAGATTTGGAAGAAGGTTATCGCAAGCTGTTGGATGCCAACTACCACTTTACAGAAACAGATATTGAATCCCGTTTCCAACTTTTGCATGAGTCTTTGAAAAATAATCAAGAAAATATTCGTCAGTTGGAATTGGACAATGCAGAGTATGAAAATAATCGCATCCAAGAAGAAATCAACGCACTTTATGATATCTTCACTCGTGAAATTGCAGCTCAAAAAGTGGTTGAAAGTCTTCTTTCGACATTACCAACTTATCTCAACCACTTGAAAGAAAATAATCAGGTGCTTGTTCAAGATCTTGAACGTTTGACTAAAACCTACCTTCTTCCTGAAAGTGATGGAAATCATGTTCGTCGTCTTCAAGCAGAATTGGCTGCACTTGATACAGCAATCATGGAAGTGACAGAGGACCAAGGTGAGTCAACACAAGCCTACTCTGCTCTTGAAGAACAGTTGGAAATGCTTCAAAGCAACCTCAAGGATATTGAGGATGAGCAAATCTCTGTTAGCGAACGACTTGCCCAAATCGAAAAAGTTGACCTCAATGCTCGCCAAAAAGCAAATGTCTATGTGAACCGTTTGCATACTATCAAACGTTACATGGAGAAGAGAAACTTGCCAGGTATTCCTCAAAGTTTCTTGAAACTTTTCTTTACTGCAAGTCATAACACAGAAGATTTGATGGCAGAGTTAGAACAACCACAAGTGAATATTGAATCGGTTAAACGAATTCTTGAAGTCGCAACAAATGATATGGAAGCACTTGAAACAGAAACCTATGATATCGTTCAATATGCAACCTTGACTGAGCAACTACTCCAATACTCAAACCGTTACCGTTCATTTGATGAGCGTATCCAAGAGGCCTTCAACGAAGCGCTTGAAATTTTTGAAAAAGAGTTTGACTACCAGGCGTCATTTGAAAAAATTTCACAAGCCTTGGAAGTTGCTGAACCAGGAGTTACAAACCGTTTTGTAACTTCATATGAGAAAACACGTGAAGCGATTCGTTTTTAAAAATAGAAGCTTAGAAGATTTCTAAGCTTTTTTATTTTCCTAAAAAAGACAGAATCCCTGTTTATCATTGAAATAATAGCCTCGATTTGATATGATGGAAATATGAAAAAAAATAGAGCGAAACGTGTTTCTCACGATAAAACGAGAAGGCTATTGCTTTCCCTTGTTGGAATCTTAGGAATTGCTACGATTCTATTAGGAAGTGCTATTGGTTATAAGCTACTACAAAAGCAATCTTACGAACAAAAAATTGAAGCGCTAAAAAGCGAAAAAGACCAGCAATTCAACTCAGGTAGTCAGAAGGACCATTTCCGAAAAGGTCAAGCTGAGGTGATTGCCTACTACCCTCTGCAAGGAGAGGAAGTCATTGCGTCTGTTAGAGAAAAAATCAACCAGGATATCAAAGAAAAGCTGGAAGATAAAGAGGATTTGGTCTTTTATTATAGTGAGCAGTTGGACCCAGTCTTAAAGGGAGTTGTTGCTCGTAGTATCAGTAAGCAAGTTTACGATTTGTCTGCATCAAAGGTTGAAGAAAAAGAAAAGACTTCTTTAGGGAAAATTTTCTTGACTGAAGATGGGAAAGATTTTGACCTCAGTAAACTATTCAAAGATGTAAGTAAGGCTAAGGAACTCTTACTGAGTCAAATCAAATCAACTCTAGAAGATAAGAAACTTGACCAGGCAAAAATTGATCAAGTTATAAAGAGCTTCACAGACCAAGAATTGATATCTTGGAGCTTTGATTATAAGGATAGTCAAATTATCCTTTATCCTGCTAATGCTGGAGAGACTGTTGAGGAAATTGCTTTGCCAATATCTAGTTTCTTTGATGTCATTGAGTCCTCTTATCTATTAGAAAAGGATGCTGAACTTTACCAAACATACTTTGCTAAGAAAAATAAAAAGGTTGTAGCCTTGACCTTTGACGATGGTCCAAATCCAACTACAACCACGCAAGCTTTGGATACTTTAGCTAAATATGGTGTAAAAGCAACCTTCTTTGTACTTGGTAAAAACATTGCAGGTAATGAAAATCTTCTAAAACGAATGAAATCAGAAGGTCATGTTGTAGGAAACCACAGCTGGAGTCATCCCGTTCTTTCACAACTTTCGCTCGAAGATGCTAAAAAACAAATCACTGATACAGAAGATTTGTTAACTCAAGTTTTAGGATCAAGCTCTAAACTGATGCGCCCACCTTATGGTGCCATCACTGATGATATTCGAAACGGCCTTGATTTAAGCTTCATCATGTGGGACGTGGATAGTTTGGACTGGAAGAGTAAAAATGAGACAGCCATTTTGACAGAGATACAACGTCAGGTTCGCAATGGTTCTATCATCCTCATGCATGATATCCATGGTCCTTCAGTTAATTCTCTACCAAGTGTCATTGAGTATTTAAAGGGTGAAGGGTATACATTTGTGACCGTTCCTGAATTGCTCAATTCTCGCTTAAAAGCTCACGAGATCTATTACGATCGTGATCAATAATTGTTAAAATCTAAAGGGGCAAGTGTTCTGATAATCAGGATTTTGTTTCTTTAGATTTTCTTCACATAGAAAGGAGAAACGATGAAATCTTACAACCTTAATAATGGAGTTTCAATTCCTGTACTAGGATTTGGAACATGGAAAGCTGAAAATGGAGAGGTGGCCTACCAAGCCGTTTTAGAAGCCTTAAAGGCCGGCTATCGTCATATCGATACTGCAGCTATCTATAAAAATGAGGAAAGTGTTGGACGTGCTATTCGAGATAGCGGTATTCCAAGACAAGAAATCTTTGTAACGACCAAACTCTGGAATACCAATCACAGCTATGATGAAGCTCGCCAAGCATTTGAAGAATCAATGGAAAAACTGGGATTGGATTATCTAGATTTGTACCTTATCCATTGGCCAAATCCTAAACCTTTAAGAGAAAATGGCGAATGGAAAACTCGCAATGCTGAAGTCTGGAGAGCGATGGAGGATCTTTACCAAGAAGGCAAAATCCGTGCCATCGGCGTTAGTAACTTCCTCCCCCATCATTTGGATACCTTGCTTGAAACAGCAAGAATCATTCCAGCGGTCAATCAGGTGCGCTTGGCACCAGGAGTTTATCAAGAGGAAGTGGTTGACTACTGTAGAGAGAAAGGAATTCTCTTAGAGGCTTGGGGACCTTTTGGCCAAGGAGAGTTGTTTGAACAGAAAGAAGTCCAAGAAATTGCTGCTAAGCATGGGAAATCAGTGGCTCAAATTGCCTTGGCTTGGAGTTTGGCAGAAAGTTTTTTACCCCTACCTAAGTCAGTGACAGTCTCTCGTATCCAGAGCAATCTCGACTGTTTTGGGATTGAACTCAGCAATGACGAGCGAGAAGTCTTAAAGACAATTTCAGTGACTTCGGGCGCACCTCGTGTGGATGAGATGGATTTTTAGTTTGTAAAATCTATTTATACTGAAATAACAAAGACTAGGAATTTTAAATCCTAGTCTTTTTGTGTATAAAAAATCTAGATTGTTTGTATAATGAAATAATTTCATGGATTGAAATATAGGAATGAATTTAGAAAATATTGGTTTGATGGAGAAAATAACACGAATGATAAAATTAAATAAGTAAGATATATACGTAAATATTACATTTTTGTGACAATTCAGATTTTTGGAAAAATTTATACCTATTTGCGCTATAATAGGTATACTTTAAAGAAAAAGGAGATTATTTATGAATAGACGACAACGTTTTTCATTACGGAAATACAAATTTGGTCTTGCTTCAGTTTTATTGGGAACTGCTTTGTTTTTTGGAGCAAGTCAAGTCAGTGCCAATGAGCAGAGTACAGGTGAAAATCAAGCTCAAACTCAGGAAATTAAGACAGAGCTAAAAGACGATAAACACTCAAACTCTGCGACTGACTTAACTACCACTAATGGGATAGCTCCAGTAGTTGGAGAGAAACAAGAAGCTGAAACTTCTAAAGAGGATGCTAGTAAACAAGATGCTAAGGTAGAAACTCCAGTTGATAAAACTGCCGAATCTCAAGAATCAGGAAAAGATAGCGCAGTTGCAAACGAAGAGAATCAAGGTGTCGTCCAAAAAGAAACAACAGTAGATGCCAGTCCAGCGCCTGCTACTGAGAAGGCTTCTAACATAGAGAACAAAGAGGCTCAAGCAACGACAGCTCCTAAAACTACTGGAGAAACAGCAACTACTGAAAAAGAACAAGAAAAAGCTGAGTCTGCAAAACCCAATAGTCTTTCAAGCAATGATATCATCACAGTACCGAAAACTTGGAAGGCTGGTTACAAGGGAACAGGGACCGTTGTTGCCATTATTGACTCTGGACTTGATTTGAATCATGAGGTACTTCGAATTTCGGATCCGTCAAAAGCAAAATTTAAAAACAAGGAAGCCATCGAAGCAGCTAAAAAGGCTGCTGGAATCGACTACGGTAAATGGTATAGTGATAAGGTTGTCTATGCCTATGACTACTTTGACGGAACAGATAAGATCAAAGAAGCAGAAAGAACTTCTCATGGGATGCACGTAACAGGGATTACAGCTGGAAACCCTGATAAAGAGGCACCAAATGGTGAAAAGGTCTATGGTGTTGCGCCAGAAGCCCAAGTCATGTTTATGCGTGTCTTTTCAGACCGCCAAAAAACGACCAGTTCGGCCCTTTATGTAAAGGCGATTGATGATGCAGTTGCCTTGGGAGCAGATGCCATTAATATGAGTTTGGGATCTAGCACAGGTTCTATGGTCGATGCTGGTTCTGATATTGTGTATGCCATCAAACGGGCTCGTGCCAAGGGAGTTTCTGTTCTTATCTCAGCAGGAAATAGCAATACATTCGGAAATGGTTATTCAAAACCATTAGCTGAAAACCCAGACTATGGCTTGGTTGGAAATCCATCCACTGTTGAGGATTCGATTTCAGTTGCTTCTGTCAACAATAAAACATTGACGACAGCGGTTTTTGAAGTCAAAGGTCTAGAGGGAAATGCCGGTCTTCATAACGGAAAATTTGATTATAATCAACCTGAAGCAGATAAGGACTTTGAAAAAGGAAGAGAGTACGAATACGTCGAAGCAGGGTTAGGTCGTGAAGAAGACTTTGCGAAGTTGGATTTAACTGGGAAACTTGCCCTCATTCAGCGTGGAGCCATGAACTTTTCAGAGAAGATCAAAAATGCACGAAAACACGGTGCAGTTGGTGCTTTAATCTACAATAATGTAGAAGGTGCAAACATCAATATGTCTATTGATGATGAAGCAAAGAAAATTCCTTCTGTATTTATTTCTAAACAGTATGGTGAAGCCTTAAAATCAGGAAACTACAAGATTGTTTTTAATGGTAAGATGGATAATCGTCCTTCTGATGTAGCCAATCAGCTATCTGACTTTTCGAGTTGGGGAGTGACTACCGATGGACAATTGAAACCGGACGTGACAGCTCCTGGCGGCAATATCTACTCATCCTTTAATGACAATACCTATGGTAGTATCAGCGGCACCAGTATGGCGGCTCCTCACGTTACGGGTGTTGCAGTTTTGGTTAAGGAATACCTTCAAAAACACCATCCAGAATTGACTCCTGAGCAAGTATCAGAGACTGTCAAGGCCTTGATCATGTCAACTGCAAAACCACATGTTAATAAGGACACAGGCACTTATACCTCTCCTCGTCAGCAAGGTTCTGGTATTGTGGACACAGCTGCTGCAGTGTCAACTGACCTCTATGTAACGGGTGAAAATGGTTATCCGAGTGTGACTTTAGGAAATGTTGGAGACCAATTTACTTTCAAGGTCACTGTACACAATATTTCAGATACTGACCGCACTCTCAAGATGGTGGTGAATACCAATACAGACGAAGTCCAAGATGGAAAATTCACCCTTCGACCTCGAAAACTAACGGAGACAGTCTGGCCTGAAGTGACGGTCAAAGCTCACAGCAGTCAAACAGTCACTGTTAAAGTGGATGCTCGAAAATTTGCTGCTGAACTCAGCAAACAAATGCCAAATGGCTATTTCCTTGAAGGGTTTGTTCGCTTTGTAGATCCAGCAGATGATGGGGATGTTGTGAGCCTTGCATTTATGGGCTTCCGAGGTGAATTCCAAAATCTCCCCGCTGTCGAAAAACCAATTTACAATCTTGTCCGAGAAGGGAAAAATGGATTTTACACGGAAGTAGACAAGGAAAATCCTGTCGTTAACTACTCTAATGATGCTACCTATCTAGCTACCTTGCAAAATGATCTTCTAGTGTCTAAAGGTCAACGCCAAGGACGCCGAATTACCGTTCTTGGGATTGAACAAAATGCTGAAGGTAAGCATGTTCTTCAGTTGGACGAAAAAGGGAATGTCCGTATTGCCATTTCTCCAAATGATGATGGAAACAAAGATCTAGTTGAATACAAAACGGTTGCTTTGAGAAATCTTGTAAATCTTCGTGCAACAGTTTATGCGGCTACGGATACTAAGCATGAACATCCTATTTGGGAGGGCGATGCAAAGGATCTTCGTAAGAATTATTTTGATGGTGACAGTAGAAATCTGAAGAGTTATATTCTAGATAATACTGCTTGGAGAGGTCAGGATTTTGATGGGAATACTGTTGCGGATGGTTTATATGACTATGTTATTAGTTACACACCAGACGTTCCAGGAGCCAAAGAACAATACACGACCTTCAAAATTCAAATTGATACTCAAAAACCTGTCATCACAAGTGGTTATATTCGCTTTAAAGATGGAAACCAAGAATTCGTAGCTCGCAAACCCAAAGATGTGGGTCAAGGCGGTATCCTTTCAGAAAAAGTCTTCTATATCACACCATTTGACCAAAAAGGGACCATGGTTCTAACTGGAAAGGACCAGTCTGGAACGCGTGCGCTTGAGAACACCCATCTGATTAAGGCCAATGCTGACGGTAGTTATACACTTCCTAAGGATGTTGACAAGGCTAATATTTACTATCTTGTTGAGGACTATGCAGGAAATGTAGACTATATCTCGCTTGCTGAACTTGTCCGCGATCAAAATAGTGGTCGAGTGAAAATCGCCTTGAAGGATGCAAAAACAAACCAAGATATTGATACCCTCTACGTCTATCGAATCAAAAATAGCAAGGGGCAATATGTTGATGTTGACAAGACAAAAGCGATTCATTTCTTACAGTTTGGTCATTATACAGCAGAAATTTTCAGTTACGACCGAACAGAATTGAAATTTATCAGTGCCTTGTCCCAAGAGTTTGACTTGACGGAAGAAAATAGTTTCCAAACCATTACCTTCCTAGCAAATCTCCTAGAATATGCACCTGTGTCTGTTTCCTTCAATCAAGCAGTTCCAAAGACGACTACTGTGGTTCTGAAAGGAGAAGATGGGACAAGTATCACTCTTCCTGCTGAAAAATACGGTCAATACGCCTTTGGTAAGAAAGTTGCTACAGGTCGTTATACTGTACAAGTCACCTTGCCAACTGGATATGAACTCCTTGAAGATCTCGTTTCCTTGCTCGTTCAGCCAGGCCGAAATAATGCTTTGCGTCTATCTATTGTGTCTAAGTTGGCCTTGCTTGCTGCGGTAAATCAACAAAAAGAACTGGTAGAAACGTCTCGTTACTTTAATAGTAGTGCAGATAAGAGAAAAGCTTATGACCAAGCTTTCCAAGTGGCGCAGTCAGCCTTGTCAAGCAAGTTGAAGCAAGAATTGATTGATGGCGTTCTCGCTAGTCTTGAAGCTGCTGGTAAGGCTTTGGATGGAAAAGATTCGAACGTTACAGCCTTGAAAGAAGCTATGAAAGCATACTATGCAACGACTAAAACTGGACGATATGCTAATGCCAAGGAAAAAGTACGTCGAGCTTATGATCGTGCCTTCCAAGAAATTGCTTTACTCGCTGTGGACCCTAAAGTCAAACAAGATCAAATTGACCAATCTCTCATTGCCCTAGCAACAGCTAAAAGCAAATTAAATGGCAAAGCTACTGACTTCTCTAGTCTGAAGAAACTGGTCAAAGATGAACGCCTTTTCCAAGAAAAGAACGCGAGATTTATCTATGCAGACAAGAAAGAAAAAGCAGCTTATCTTTTAACTTTTACAGAGGCACAGGAACTCCTTAAAGATCCAGGAGCGAGCCAAGAAGATGTCAAAGATGCCATTACAGCATTGAAACAAGCCAAGAGAAATCTGCATGGCAAAAAACCAAAAGCGAAAAGACATCCTTAAACAGGACTTTCTGAAGCTTTACTATTAAATGAGTCTGGAACTTTGGTTTCAGACTCATTTTTGGTTTACACTAGCTAGAAAATCTGCTATAATACTAGCTAGGAAAGAAAGTCTTATGGCGTTCTTCAAGCGAGCTTGGGGTAGTGGGAGCCAAGTAGAACAAGGTAAGAAACTGGCGCTTTCTGTCGTATTTTTAAAAACAATGAAGTAATAAATTAGGGTGGAACCGCGTTTCTGACGCCCCTAGTCGCAAGGCTTGGGTGTTGAAATTCGGTTCTTTTTGAATTTCGTCTAATGCCTAAGTAGAAAGGAGCATAATGCTTAAAGGATCTTGTTTATGCAAAGCGGTGACCTACACTTTAGATGAGGAATTGTCGGAATTAGTTTTTTGCCACTGCTCATTCTGTCGGAAAGCAACTGCGTCTGCCTATACAGTGAATGCCAAAGTTAGCAGTAAAAACCTAGTATTGCATGGAAAAGAACAGTTGGTTACCTATAGTTCATCTCCAGGAAAACAACGCTATTACTGTCAGAACTGTCATAGTCAAATTTTCACTGCTCAAGAAAATATACCAGAAGTCTGTGCTTTGAAACTAGGTACAATAGACGAATGCGATCAGAATTTACAAACGGTTCCCAAACGTCATATTTTTCAGGACCCAGCTTTTTCTTGGTTGCTTGATGAATAAAGCTAAAAAGATAATATAAATTAAAGGAGTACTCAATGTCTAAGAAATTAACATTTCAAGAAATTATTTTGACTTTGCAACAATTTTGGAATGACCAAGGTTGTATGCTCATGCAGGCTTATGATAATGAAAAAGGTGCGGGGACAATGAGTCCTTATACCTTCCTTCGTGCTATCGGACCTGAGCCATGGAATGCGGCTTATGTAGAGCCATCACGTCGTCCTGCTGACGGTCGTTACGGGGAAAATCCTAACCGTCTCTACCAACACCACCAATTCCAAGTGGTTATGAAGCCATCTCCATCAAATATCCAGGAACTTTACCTTGAGTCTTTGGAAAAATTGGGTATCAATCCTTTGGAACACGATATTCGTTTCGTTGAAGATAACTGGGAAAATCCATCGACTGGTTCAGCTGGTCTCGGTTGGGAAGTTTGGCTTGATGGGATGGAAATCACTCAGTTCACTTATTTCCAACAAGTTGGTGGATTAGCAACGGGCCCTGTGACTGCGGAAGTTACCTATGGTTTGGAACGTTTGGCTTCTTACATTCAAGAAGTTGACTCTGTCTATGATATTGAGTGGGCAGATGGTGTAAAATACGGAGAAATCTTTATCCAGCCTGAGTACGAGCACTCAAAATATTCGTTTGAAATTTCGGACCAAGAAATGTTGCTGGAAAACTTTGATAAGTTCGAAAAAGAAGCTGGTCGTGCCTTGGAAGAAGGCTTGGTTCACCCTGCCTATGACTATGTTCTCAAATGTTCACACACCTTTAATCTGCTTGATGCGCGTGGTGCCGTATCTGTAACAGAACGTGCAGGCTATATTGCCCGTATCCGTAACTTAGCCCGTGTCGTAGCTAAAACCTTTGTCGCAGAACGCAAACGCCTAGGTTACCCACTTTTGGATGAAGCAACACGAGCTAAACTCCTAGCAGAAGACGCAGAATAAAGAGAGTGACAAATTACGAAATTGGGCGAACGGAGTGAGCCCTGTTCCAGTTGCCGCAGTGATGAAGGTATCCTTAGTGAAGCTAAGGATACTAGGCAAAATTGGAGACTTTCGACTCCAATTTTAGCAATGAAACAACGAAGTTGGTTGCTTGCGTGCCAATCACATAAGGCAAACTGGAAAATAAAAAGATACTTTTCGGAGAAAAAACATGACAAAAAACTTATTAGTAGAACTCGGTCTTGAAGAGTTACCAGCCTACGTAGTAACTCCAAGCGAAAAACAACTAGGTGAAAAAATGGCAGCCTTCCTCAAGGAAAACCGCCTGTCTTTTGAAGCTATTCAAACCTTCTCAACACCACGTCGTTTGGCTGTTCGTGTGACTGGTCTTGCAGACAAACAGTCTGATTTGACAGAAGATTTCAAGGGTCCAGCAAAGAAAATCGCCTTGGATAGTGATGGAAACTTCACCAAAGCAGCTCAAGGATTTGTCCGTGGGAAAGGCTTGACAGTTGAAGATATTGAATTCCGTGAAATCAAGGGTGAAGAATATGTCTATGTTACCAAGGAAGAAGTGGGGCAACCAGTTGAAGCCATTGTTCCAGGTGTAGTAGACGTCTTGAAGTCACTAACTTTCCCTGTCAGCATGCACTGGGCTAACAACACCTTTGAATACATCCGCCCCGTACACACTTTAACTGTTCTTTTAGATGAAGAAGAGTTTGATTTGGATTTCCTTGATATTAAGGGCGGTCGTGTAAGCCGCGGCCATCGTTTCTTGGGACAAGAAACTAAGATTCAGTCAGCATTGAGCTACGAAGAAGACCTTCGTAAGCAGTTTGTAATCGCGGATCCACGTGAACGTGAGCAAATGATTGTTGATCAAATCAAAGCAATCGAAGCTGAACAAAGCGTACGTATTGAAATTGATGCTGACTTGCTGAATGAAGTCTTGAACTTGGTTGAATACCCAACTGCCTTTATGGGAAGTTTTGATGCCAAATACCTTGAAGTGCCTGAAGAAGTCTTGGTGACTTCAATGAAAGAACACCAACGTTACTTTGTTGTTCGTGATCAAGACGGTAAACTCCTACCAAACTTCATTTCAGTTCGTAACGGAAACGCAGAGCATTTGGAAAATGTCATCAAGGGAAATGAAAAAGTCTTGGTAGCCCGCTTGGAAGACGGAGAATTCTTCTGGCGTGAAGACCAAAAATTGGTGATTTCTGACCTTGTCGAAAAATTAAACAATGTCACCTTCCACGAAAAGATTGGTTCTCTTCGTGAACACATGATTCGTACGGGGCAGATTGCCATTCTCTTGGCAGAAAAAGCTGGTTTGTCAGTGGATGAAACGGTTGATCTAGCTCGTGCAGCAGCCATTTATAAGTTTGACTTGTTGACGGGTATGGTTGGTGAATTTGACGAACTCCAAGGAATTATGGGAGAGAAATATGCTCTTCTTGCTGGAGAAACTCCAGTAGTTGCGGCTGCTATTCGTGAACACTACATGCCTACATCAGCTGACGGAGCTCTTCCAGAGAGCAAGGTTGGAGCCATTCTAGCCATTGCTGACAAATTGGATACGATTTTGAGTTTCTTCTCAGTAGGCTTGATTCCATCAGGTTCTAATGACCCTTATGCCCTTCGTCGTGCGACGCAAGGTGTAGTTCGTATCTTGGATGCCTTTGGTTGGCACATTGCTATGGATGAGTTGATTGATAGCCTTTACAGTTTGAAATTTGACAGCTTAACTTATGAAAATAAAGCCGAGGTTATGGACTTTATCAAGGCTCGTGTTGATAAGATGATGGGTTCTACTCCAAAAGATATCAAGGAAGCAGTTCTTGCAAGTTCAAACTTTGTTGTGGCGGATATGCTAGAAGCAGCAAGTGCTCTTGTCGAAGCAAGCAAGAAAGAAGATTTCAAATCGTCTGTCGAATCCCTCTCACGTGCCTTTAACTTGGCTGAAAAAGCCGAAGGAACTGATACTGTTGATCCTGCTCTCTTTGAGAATGAAGAAGAGAAAGCCTTGGTAGAAGCCGTAGAATCACTTGTTTTGTCAGGGACTGCAAGTCAGCAATTAGAACAACTCTTTGCGCTTAGTCCAGTTATTGATGCTTTCTTTGAAAATACCATGGTAATGGCTGAAGACCAGGCTGTCCGTCAAAATCGTTTGGCAATCTTGTCGCAATTAACCAAGAAAGCAGCTAAACTTGCACGTTTCAACCAAATCAATACCAAATAAAATCTGGTAAACGGATTAAATCTTATCATAAAGGAGAGAAACATGGATCCTAAAAAAATTGATCGCATCAACGAGCTTGCCAAAAAGAAAAAAACAGAAGGCTTAACTTCTGCTGAAAAAGTGGAACAAGCTAAACTTCGTGAGGAGTATATCGAAGGTTATCGTCGTTCTGTTCGCCACCATATTGAAGGAATTAAAATTGTGGACGAGGAAGGCAATGACGTCACACCAGAAAAATTACGCCAAGTACAACGTGAAAAAGGTTTGCACGGCCGTAGTATAGATGATCCTAACTCATAAAATGAAAGGGGTTTGTAGATGATTTACATTCCCCTTTTCTGTTGTAATAAAAAAGAAGGAGCCAAATGGCTCCTTTTGGTTTCTTAGTTGCTTGCGCCAGATGTAGCGTCAGCGTCACCACCGTGGCCTCCAGCATCCCCTGAATCAGAAGCACCAGAAGTAGCATCGGCGTCTCCATGACCTCCAGCTGCAGGAGCAAATGGTCCGCTACCACCCACCAAACGTTGACCAGTCTCTTTTAGGTACCAGTCAAGCCATGGTTGGAAGTTAAAGACGATTTCATTGATACCAGCGTATGATCCATCAGGATAGTACATTGCTTGGTAGTTGTGGGTGTTGATGACACCTGCAGGAGAACCTGGAACGATCGTGCGGACGTATTCTTGGTTTCCGTTGCGAAGTGTTCCGATAACCCACTCTACGTTCTTCATACGTGCTGGTGGAAGAGAACCATGAACAGTCGACATACGGCTACCTGATTGAGGTGGTACACGTTTAGCAAACATGGTGTCTGGATCTTGGTGAGCGTTGTTGTAGTATAGGAATTGGTTGTTGTCGTCAGCGTATGTCAATTCAAATGGCATAGCTTTCAAGAACATATCAATTTGATTAACTGTCAAGATACCGTGGTCCAATTTGACATAGGTATCACCAGAAACAGCGCCAGTGATTGCTGCAACTTTTTCTACCCATTCTGGATCGTCAGGATCAACTTCAGTAATGGTTGTAGCAATTGGTTTTCCACAATCCAAGTCTTCTGGTTCGATTGGTTTTGGTTTTTTCAATTTCGAAACGACTCCTACGTATTTTACAAAGTTATCTAAGCAAGTTTCAAGGAATTTAACAGTTCCTTCGTTGGTGATATTTCCATTGTTGTCAAAAGCTTCCTTAGCTTTACCAAGAAGGAATTCGTTACCTGGAAGCGTGTAGGCATTGACACCTGGAGCATCAAGGATTTTACGAAGGTGAACTTGGGCACGTGATGTTCCTTGGTCATAGTATGATGCACCCACAATCATAACAGGCTTGTTTTCAAATGGATGAACTTCGTATGAAAGCCATTCAAGTACAGATTTGAGAGAAGCTGAGATAGTGTGGTTGTGCTCAGGAGTGGCGATAATGACACCATCAGCACGTGTAATCTTGTTATACAAGAAACGCAATTGGAAGCTTTCGTCCCATTTTTCGTCTTGGTTAAACATTGGAACTTCATCGATTTCAAGTACTTCTAATTCAAATTTGAATTTGAAATTGCGACGAATAAATTCCAAGAGTTTGCGGTTATATGATTGATCGTAGTTTGATCCAACAAGTCCAACAAATTTCATTCTTTCGGTCTCCTATCTTACAAATTTTCCCAGTCAAATTCTTCAGCATCTTTGCGAAGCAATTCTTGTGCATTGCGCAATTTTTCAGTAATTTTCACAAAGATACGGAAGTCATCAAAGATGGCATCCAATTTCTTGATGACGTCAAGGTCAACCAAGTCACCACTTGGGTTAAATGCTTGAAGAGAGTGTGAGAGCAAGAATTCATCTGGTAGAACATTTGCCTTGATTTCAGGAGCGTTCAAGATTTGACGAAGTTGCAATTGGGCACGAGATGAACCAAGTGTACCGTAAGAAGCACCAGTGATCATGATTGGTTTGTTCAAAAGTGGGTAGATACCGTAAGATAGCCAAGCAAGAGCGCTCATTAAAACTGCAGGGATAGAGTGGTCGTACTCAGGAGTACCGATAATCACACCATCAGCCTCTTCAATTTTAGCTGCAATTTCAAGAATTTCAGCTGGAAGTTGCTTATCTGCTGGTTTGTTGAAAACAGGGATATCCTTGATTTCAACGAGTTCAATTTCAGCTTTATCAGCAAAGTGTTTTTGCATGTATTGGAGCAATTGGCGGTTTGTAGAACGTTTAGAGTTCGTTCCAACAATGGCAATAAGTTTTAGCATGAGATTTCCTTTCTCTTTTTACATAATACAATTTTGAAGGCCTGAAGAACATGCAAGGCGTCCCTCTTTGTCGATGAGGATGGCTTCAATTCCATCTATACTTTCGACTTGCCAGAGGATAGAAGCGCTTCGTTCTCCAAAAAGGCGCGTTGTCCATATCTCACCATCAACGGATTTATCAGAGATAATCGTTAGGCTAGCGAGATCGGTTTCGACAGGGAATCCTGTCTCACTATCAAAGATATGGTGATAGTCTTTTCCATCTACTGTCAGGTGGCGTTCATAGATACCTGAAGTGACAACGGATTTGTTAGAAGCAGGGATAGTTAGGAGATGGTTGCCACGAGGATTTCTCGGATCTTGAATCCCAATCTGCCAGGCTTTCCCTTCTTTGGCTTGGTTATTCCCGATGGTGAGGATATTCCCTCCGAGATTGATCAAGGCAGAGGTGACACCGTGTTCTTTCAAATACTGAGCAACCTTATCTGCACTATAGCCCTTGGCTAAGCAACCTAAATCAAGCTTCATTCCTTTCTTCTCTAAAAAGACAGTAGAGCTAGTCAGATCCAACTTGATAAAATGCGGGTCAACTAGAGGCAAGACAGTTTCGATTTCTTTAGAGTCTGGAAGCCGTGCATCTGCAAATCCGATTCGCCAGGTTTGAATCAAGGGACCAATACTGATATTTAGATGGCTAGACGGAGCTAGGCTATGCTCCAGTCCAAGAGCAATCAGTTCAAACAGGTCAGGATGAACCTTAACAGGTGCGATTCCAGCCTGGTAGTTGATTTCCATCAGTTCGGATTCTTGACTATTGGCGTTGAAGCGGTATTCGAGCTCCTTGAGCAAGTCAAAGGCTCCTTGAAGTAGGCAATCAGCCTGTTCATCTACTAATGAAATCGAGATAGTTGTTCCCATTAGCCGTTCAGAACGTGAATGAAGAGGCAAGCTACCAGCTCCTTTCTCTTTATAGGAAATCATTCAATAGAAGGTCGTTAAAGAAAAATTAAACCCCTTACATTTTCTCTCCATGTATCTAGCATATCATAAAGTCAGCGTTTTCACAAATGAATTTTGACAAAAAGTCAAGAAATATGCTCAAAATTAATATGAAAACGATAGAAAAATTAGATTTATCAATGTTAAGTGTATTTTTTTCTGAAAAAAAGAGAATTCTGAGCAAATGCCTTGTAAACGCTAACAGTAAATGATATACTAGGAAGGTAAATCAAAAATTAAAGGTAGGAATTTTTCTATGAGTAAAATTGTTGTAGTTGGTGCTAACCACGCTGGTACAGCTTGTATTAATACCATGTTGGACAACTTCGGACATGAGAACGAAATCGTAGTGTTTGACCAAAACTCAAATATTTCATTCCTTGGTTGTGGAATGGCGCTTTGGATCGGGGAACAAATTGATGGCCCAGAAGGCCTCTTCTACTCTGATAAAGAAAAATTGGAAGCAAAAGGTGCTAAAGTTTACATGAACTCACCAGTTCTTTCAATTGACTACGATAACAAAGTTGTGACTGCAGAAGTTGAAGGAAAAGAGCACAAAGAGTCTTATGATAAATTGATCTTTGCAACTGGTTCAACTCCAATCTTGCCTCCAATCGAAGGTGTTGAAATCGTTAAGGGCAACCGCGAATTCAAAGCGACTCTTGAAAATGTACAATTTGTTAAATTGTACCAGAACGCTGAAGAAGTTATTGAAAAACTTGAAGACAAGAGCAAACACCTTGAGCGCATTGCCGTTGTTGGTGGTGGTTACATCGGTGTAGAACTTGCCGAAGCTTTCGAGCGTCTTGGAAAAGAAGTAGTGCTTGTCGATATCGTAGACACTGTCTTGAACGGCTACTATGACAAAGACTTCACTCAAATGATGGCGAAGAACTTGGAAGACCACAACATCCGCTTGGCTCTTGGTCAAACAGTTAAAGCCATCCAAGGTGATGGTAAAGTTGAACGCTTGGTAACAGACAAAGAAACATTTGATGTAGATATGGTGGTTCTTGCTGTTGGTTTCCGTCCAAATACAGCTCTTGCTGACGGTAAGATTGAACTCTTCCGCAATGGTGCCTTCCTTGTAGATAAGAAACAAGAAACATCTATCCCAGGTGTATACGCTGTTGGTGACTGTGCAACTGTTTATGACAATGCACGTAAAGATACAAGCTACATCGCTCTTGCATCTAACGCTGTACGTACTGGTATCGTTGGTGCTTATAACGCTTGTGGACATGAATTGGAAGGAATCGGAGTTCAAGGATCAAACGGTATTTCAATCTACGGTCTTCACATGGTTTCAACTGGTTTGACTCTTGAAAAAGCCAAAGCTGCAGGCTATAATGCAACTGAAACTGGATTTAACGATCTTCAAAAACCAGAATTTATCAAACATGACAACCACGAAGTTGCCATCAAGATTGTCTTTGACAAAGACAGCCGCGAAATTCTTGGCGCTCAAATGGTATCACGTGATTCTGCTATCAGCATGGGAATTCATATGTTCTCACTTGCTATCCAAGAGCATGTGACAATTGACAAGTTGGCTTTGACAGATCTATTCTTCTTGCCACACTTTAACAAACCATACAACTACATCACAATGGCTGCACTTACAGCTGAAAAATAAAAAATGATGAGCTATCTGGCCTTAGGTTAAGGTCAGATAGTTTTTTAGTTATACTCTTCGAAAATCTCTTCAAACCACGTCAGCTTCGCCTTACCGTACTCAAGTACAGCCTGCGGCTAGCTTCCTAGTTTGCTCTTTGATTTTCATTGAGTATCAATCTGTACCCATACAATTATCCTTTTTTTATCTTGTACTTCATTCTAATCTGGCTTAAAATGAAATGGTAGCTACCAATACAAATGATGAGGATTAAGAAATGACTGAAAATCGTTATGAACTAAATAAAAACTTGGCACAGATGCTCAAAGGTGGGGTTATCATGGACGTTCAGAACCCTGAACAGGCTCGTATCGCAGAGGCTGCTGGTGCGGCAGCTGTTATGGCCTTGGAGCGAATTCCAGCTGATATTCGTGCAGCTGGTGGGGTTTCCCGTATGAGTGATCCAAAGATGATTAAGGAAATCCAAGAAGCGGTCAGCATTCCAGTGATGGCCAAGGTTAGAATTGGGCATTTTGTTGAAGCTCAGATTTTAGAGGCTATTGAGATTGACTATATCGATGAGAGTGAAGTGCTGTCTCCAGCAGACGACCGTTTTCATGTGGACAAGAAAGAATTCCAAGTTCCTTTTGTCTGTGGAGCTAAGGACTTGGGTGAAGCCTTGCGTCGTATCGCTGAAGGAGCTTCCATGATTCGGACAAAAGGAGAACCGGGTACAGGAGACATCGTTCAAGCCGTTCGTCATATGCGCATGATGAATCAGGAAATACGCCGTATTCAAAATCTACGCGAAGATGAACTTTATGTGGCTGCCAAGGACTTGCAAGTCCCTGTAGAATTGGTCCAATACGTCCATGAACACGGAAAATTGCCAGTTGTAAACTTCGCAGCTGGAGGTGTTGCAACACCAGCAGATGCTGCGCTGATGATGCAACTGGGGGCAGAGGGTGTCTTTGTCGGTTCAGGTATTTTCAAGTCAGGAGATCCTGTTAAACGAGCAAGTGCCATTGTCAAAGCGGTAACCAACTACCAAAATCCTCAAATTCTAGCACAAATCTCTGAAGACCTAGGGGAAGCCATGGTTGGTATCAATGAGAATGAAATTCAAATTCTCATGGCTGAGCGAGGAAAATAGATGAAAATCGGAATACTAGCCTTGCAAGGCGCCTTTGCAGAGCATGCAAAAGTGTTAGATAAATTAGGAGTCACTGGTGTCGAAATCAGAAATTTAGATGATTTTCAGAAATATCAGAGTGACTTGTCCGGTTTGATTTTGCCTGGCGGTGAGTCTACAACCATGGGCAAGCTCTTGCGTGACCAGCAGATGCTGCTTCCCATCCGAGAAGCCATTCTTTCTGGACTACCAGTCTTTGGAACTTGTGCGGGATTAATCTTACTAGCTAAGGAAATCACTTCTCAGGAAGAAAGTCATCTTGGAACCATGGATATAGTGGTTGAGCGCAATGCTTATGGGCGCCAACTAGGAAGCTTCTATACAGAGGCAGAATGTAAGGGAGTTGGTCAGATTCCCATGACCTTTATCCGTGGACCGATTATCAGCAGTGTTGGAGAGGGTGTAGAAGTTTTAGCAACAGTTGATGATCAAATCGTTGCAGCCCAAGAAAAAAATATGCTGGTAACTTCTTTTCATCCAGAATTGACAGATGATGTTGGCTTGCACCAGTACTTTATCAATATGTGTAAAGAAAAAAGTTGAGAAAAGATTCTCAACTTTTTTACATGTAATAAACAATGGCAATATATTGGAGTGCAGACGCCGCTAGGATAAAGAGATGCCAAATCATGTGGAAATAAGGTTTTTTCTTAGCGTAAAATCCAGCTCCAACTGTATAACAGAGCCCACCAGTTACCATGAGACTCCAGAAAATTGGCGTTGTTTGACTGATAATGGCAGGAATGATAGCCAGAACCAACCAGCCCATAATCAGGTAAAGGGCAAGGCTGAATTTCTCATTGACCTTTTTAGCAAAGATTTTATAAAGGATGCCAAAGATGGTCGTTCCCCACTGAATAGCAATGATCAGATAGCCAAACCAGTTATTCATCAAAGTCAATACGACCGGCGTATAAGAGCCAGCGATAGCCACATAAATCATAGAATGATCGATGATTCGCAAGACGTATTTATGGGTCGAACCGTAGGCCATAGAGTGGTAAATGGTTGATGAGAGGAACATGAGAAAGAGACTGATAACAAAGATAGAAACGCCAAAAGATGATAAAAATCCGTGTGCTTCATAACTATAGGTGGATGAAATAGGGAGCAAGATGAGCATGATAACGGCACCCACAGCATGGGTCACACTATTAGCAATTTCCTCTCCGAAACTGAGCTTTTTACTGAGTTTTAGACTGGTATTCATTGGATTTCCTCCTCTTCTTTGATAAGGATTAAGTCTAGAGTTTGATGATAGAGTTTAACCGTTTGACAGCTAGTTTGGATAATAGGATTTTCTGGATCAATCCCATGGTTCATGTAGTCCACAAAAGCGTCGTAGAGCTGGTCTGAGCTCGCTTGAGTTTGTAGAGTATTGAGGGTCTGAGCGATTTCTTGGATCGAAAAGACAGACTTGAGAGTGGTGATGGCAATTAAACGGGCAATCTGTTTGCGTTGGTATTTTTTCTTGTCTGGCTTTGTCAGGTAACCATGTTTGACATAGTTATTGACCATGGATGCTGTTAGTCCCTTGTCTTTATCTGGAGAGATAGGGGCACAGACTTGATTGACATAAAGCAAAACCTGATCCAGATAGAGGTCAATATTTGGAATGTCTTCCCATTTTGGGTAGGAAAAGATAGAATTCATTTCCAACTCCTTTTTATCTAGTTTAAATAACTAGATTATAAAATAATAAAAAACAAAAGTCAAGTTTCAACTGCTTGTAGAAAGCTTTAAATTATGCTATGATGAGAGAAACTAGTTAGAAATGAGGGGAAGAGATGGAGATTCGTTTAGCTTTTCCAAACGAAGTAGATGCGATTATGCAGGTGATGGAGGATGCTAAAAAGTGCTTAGCTGAGTCTGGTAGCGACCAGTGGCAAAATGGCTATCCAAATGCAGATATCATTATTGATGATATCATCTCTGGTCAAGCTTATGTGGCATTGGGAGAGGAAGAACTGTTAGCCTATGCTGCTGTGACCAAGAGTCCAGAGAAATACTATGAAGCCATTTATGAAGGGAGTTGGCAGGGGGGAGAATCAGAATATCTGGTCTTTCACCGTATCGCTGTGGCAGCAGATGTCCAAGGACAAGGTGTTGCTCAGACTTTCCTAGAAGGCTTGATTGAAGGTTTTGATTATCTAGATTTTCGTTCAGATACGCATGCACAAAACAAGGCCATGCAGCATATCTTTGAAAAGCTAGGCTTCCAACAGGTTGGTAAGGTTCCAGTTGATGGGGAACGTTTGGCCTATCAGAAATTAAAAAAATGAAGCAGAAAAAGTACGCAAAAATGCTCTACCCGTCGCCAATTGGAACCTTATCCTTAATTGCTGACAAGCAATATCTGTATGGAATTTGGGTACAGGACCAAACTCATTTTGAGAGGGGAATCGCTGGAGATAGTATAGAAGTAGTTAAGAAACATCCCGTCCTAGACCAGGTTATTTCCTATTTAGATACCTATTTCGAAGGCAGTGTTCAGAATCTATCTGACTTACCTTTGGCTCCTATTGGAACAGATTTTGAAAAGCGAGTCTGGACTTACTTACAGGCCATTCCTTATGGTCAGACAGTGACTTATGGACAAATAGCGAAAGACTTGCAAGTAGCTTCTGCTCAAGCGATTGGCGGAGCAGTGGGGCGTAATCCTTGGTCTATACTCGTACCCTGCCATCGTGTGCTGGGATCAGGCAATCGTCTGACAGGCTATGCATCTGGAGTCGAAAAGAAAGCCTGGCTCTTGCGACATGAAGGTGCAGCATTTCAAGAAAATAAAAAATAGAAAGAAAAGAAGATGTTAGAATTTATCGAATACCCAAAATGTTCAACTTGTAAGAAAGCAAAAAATGAATTAGATCAACTTGGACTGGAATACCAAGATGTCCACATCGTAGAAGAAACACCAAGTGAAGAAGTGATTTTGAACTGGTTGGAATCTTCCGGTTTTGAAGTGAAACAATTTTTCAATACTAGCGGGATCAAATACCGTGAACTGGGCTTGAAAGATAAGGTGGGAAGTTTGTCAAAACAAGAAGCAGCCAAGCTTCTAGCGAGTGATGGTATGTTATTGAAACGTCCAATTTTGGTGGAGAATGGTGCTGTTAAACAAATCGGCTATAGAAAAACCTATGAGGACTTAGGTTTGAGATAGTTTTTATTTATCTCCTTGATAGGTAAAATATATAGCCTCCCTGTTTTAAAGTGTGATAAACTAGAAGATAGACAAAGTCTGAGCAGCCCGTAGCAAATAATTTGCTTGCGCGCAGAAGTATGATAGAATGAATCATTATCAGGAGAGGATGTTTTTATGACTGTTACAACATTTTTAGCATCAGATTGGTACCAAAGTTTGATGCAATTCATTCCGGATGGTAAGCTCTTTAGTTTGCGTTCGGTCTTTGATGGAATTCCAAGGATTGTCCAACAATTGCCTACAACCTTGATGTTGACGCTTGGAGGTGCACTCTTTGGTTTGCTACTTGCCCTAATTTTTGCCATTGTTAAGATCAATCGTGTTAGGATTTTATATCCCTTGCAGGCCTTTTTCGTTAGCTTCTTAAAAGGTACTCCAATCCTAGTTCAACTTATGTTGACCTACTACGGAATTCCTTTGGCACTGAAAGCTATCAACCAACAATGGGGCACTGGTTTCAATATCAATGCGATTCCAGCAGCGCTTTTTGCGATTGTGGCCTTTGCTTTTAATGAGGCGGCTTATGCAAGTGAAACGATTCGTGCAGCCATCCTTTCTGTTAATCCAGGTGAAATTGAGGCGGCGCGTAGTCTGGGTATGACTCGTGCTCAAGTTTATCGTCGCGTGATTATTCCAAATGCGGCGGTGGTAGCGACACCGACTTTGATTAACTCTCTTATCGGTTTGACCAAGGGAACTTCTCTAGCCTTTAGTGCGGGTGTTGTCGAAGTTTTTGCTCAAGCTCAGATTTTGGGTGGAGCAGATTATCGTTACTTTGAGCGTTTCATCTCCGTAGCCCTTGTTTATTGGGTAGTCAATATCGGAATTGAAAGCCTCGGTCGTTTCATCGAGAGAAAAATGGCTATTTCTGCACCTGATACAGTGCAAACAGATGTGAAAGGAGACCTTCGTTAATGATTAAGATTTCGAATTTAAGCAAATCCTTTTCAGGACAAACTGTCTTGGATCATCTGGACTTGGATATCCAAAAAGGGGAGGTAGTGGCCTTGATTGGTTCATCTGGAGCTGGGAAATCAACCTTTCTTCGTAGTTTGAACTATCTTGAAACTCCAGATAGTGGAACGATTCAGATTGACAATTTTAAAGTTGATTTTTCTCAGATTAGCCAAGAAGAAATCCTAACCCTTCGTCGCAAGTTGTCTATGGTTTTCCAACAGTTTAATTTGTTTGAACGCCGAACTGCTCTTGACAATGTTAAGGAAGGTTTGGTTGTTGTCAAGAAATTATCGGATGAGGAAGCAACAAAAATCGCCAAGGAAGAGTTGGCTAAAGTTGGTCTTTCTGACCGTGAAAACCATTACCCTCGCCACTTATCAGGTGGACAAAAGCAACGGGTTGCCCTCGCGCGTGCGCTTGCTATGAAACCAGATGTCTTGCTCTTGGACGAGCCCACTTCAGCCCTTGACCCGGAGTTGGTCGGTGAAGTAGAAAAGTCTATTGCAGATGCTGCCAAGTCAGGTCAGACCATGATTTTGGTCAGTCATGATATGTCTTTTGTAACCCAAGTGGCAGACAAGGTTTTATTCCTAGATAAAGGGAAAATCATCGAGTCTGGCACACCGGATGAAATCATCAATCATCCAAAAGAAGAACGGACAAAAGAATTCTTCGCTAGTTACAAACGGACTTATATTTGATATAATAGAAAAAGGAAAACTCAGTTAGTTGGACTAGCTGAGTTTACTCTTTAAAAAAGATAGAAACGAGAGAGATCATGCTGCTGCAACTGTTTTCTTTATATTTCGAGAGTTTGATCTTAACGACCATCCTTGTCGTGATTTTTCTGGGGATTTGGATTGGATTGAGAGCCATGTCTGGTGTGGACAAGACAGCCAAGGCTCGTCAAGCTCATCTCTATGATATGATTATGATTGGAGTTTTGGTCGTTCCGGTGTTATCCTTTGCCGTCATGAGTTTGCTCTTGGTTTTCAAGGCATAATCCTTGCGTGACTAGCAAGAATAAGTTAGAATAAAGATAGTTACAACAAGAAAGAAGGAATCGAAATGTACGATACGATTATTATCGGTGCTGGACCTGCGGGAATGACCGCTGCCTTATATGCTGCTCGAAGCAATCTGAAAGTAGGCTTGATTGAAGGTGGTCTGCCAGGCGGGCAAATGAATAACACATCTGATATCGAAAACTATCCAGGTTATGCCAATATCAGTGGACCTGAATTGGCTGAAAAGATGTTTGAACCACTTGAAAACCTTGGAGTGGAGCATCTTTATGGCTATGTTGAAAATATTGAAGACCAGGGTGACTTTAAGAAGGTAATCACTGATGATCAAGTTTACGAAACCCGTACTGTCATCGTGGCAACTGGGTCAAAACACCGTCTTTTGGGGGTTCCTGGAGAAGAAGAACTGAACAGTCGTGGTGTTTCTTACTGTGCCGTATGTGATGGAGCTTTCTTCCGTGATCAAGACTTGCTCGTAGTTGGTGGTGGAGATTCAGCGGTAGAAGAAGCTCTCTTCTTAACTCGCTTTGCCAAGACTGTTACCATTGTTCACCGTCGTGACCAACTTCGTGCCCAAAAGGTTTTGCAAGACCGTGCTTTTGCAAATGAGAAAGTCAACTTTATCTGGGATTCTGTTGTCAAGGAAATCAAAGGTGAAAACCGAGTAGAATCTGTCGTATTTGAAAATGTAAAAACGGGTCAAGTGACAGAGCAAGCCTTCGGTGGTGTCTTTATCTATGTCGGTTTGGATCCTGTTAGCGATTTTGTTAAAGAATTGAATATTCAAGACCAGGCAGGCTGGATTGTAACAGATAATCACATGAAAACTGCCGTTGACGGTATCTTTGCAGTTGGAGATGTTCGCCAGAAAGATCTTCGCCAAGTGACAACAGCAGTTGGAGATGGGGCTATCGCTGGTCAAGAAGCCTACAAATTTATTACAGAACATAGTTAAGAAAAAAGTTTCCAATCACTTGATTGGAAACTTTTTTATAGTCGGTTTCGGAAAACTTCGTACATGAGAATGGCTGCAGCCACACTGGCATTGAGGCTTTGAACATGCCCATTCATGGGAATGGTTATCATTTCATCGACCTGTTTTTTGATGTTGCTGGAGATGCCTTTTCCTTCATTTCCGATGATGAGGGCGATTTTCCCTTTTGTATTCCACTTGTGGCAAGGAGTACCGTTCATATCCGTTCCAAAGGTCCAGAAGCCTTCATCCTTGAGTTTGTCTAGGGTTTGACTGAGGTTGGTCACTCGCGCAATCGGTACATGCTCAATAGCACCTGTGGCCGTTTTGGCAACGACAGGAGTCACTCCGACAGCACGGTGCTTGGGAATGATGACACCTGAAACATTGGTCGCATCAGCAGTCCTTAAGATAGAGCCTAAGTTGTGAGGGTCAGTTAGACCATCCAGAATCAATAAAAGTGGATTTTCTTCTTGACGTGTTTTTGCAAGGATGTGATCTAGCTCGCTATAGGCAAATTCGGACACTCGTAGAACAAAACCTTGATGGACAGCGCCTTCGGTCATTTCAGAGAGGGATTTTTTTGAGGTCCAAGAAATGGATACCTTTTTTTCTGTAGCCAGTTCCTTGACCTTCTCAACATTCTTACCTCGAAGATCTTCTTGGAGGTAGAGTTTATTTCCAGTGTTTGCAAGGAGGGCTTCTGTAACGGCGTGTACGCCATAGACAATATCATTTGTTTTCATGCCTCTATTATAACACAAAACCCCGTCTTGCAACGGGATTTTCTTTATTCGAGGATGAGGAGTCCATCTTTGACAGCAAATGGGTCTTTCTCATTGATACGATCGTAAAACATGATTCCGTTTATATGATCAATTTCATGTTGGACAACGATAGAGTTGTATCCCTTGAGCTTGATTCGGTGTTTTTCGCCATCCTTGTCAAAGTAATCAACAGTGACACGGGCATGACGGACAACATAGCCAGGCACATTTCGGTCAACAGAAAGACACCCTTCTCCTTCGCCAAGAGCAGCGTCCTGAACAGAGTGAGATACAATTTTTGGATTGTACATAATAGCTTGCAAGTCGTAGGCTTCCTGTGGAGTTTCACCTTCTTCCACAATATTTGGGACCAAGACGGCAATAATGCGTTTTGAAATATCGAGTTGGGGAGCAGCCAGCCCAACACCACCGCGGAGCCCCATTTTCTCAGCCATAACAGGATCTTGGGAATGTTTGAGGAATTGCATCATCTTTTCACCAAGGATGATTTCCTGGTCAGACAGTGGGAAAGTGACCTCCTCAGCAACTGCGCGAAGAGTTGGATTCCCCTCGCGGATAATATCGTTCATATCAATTAAGTGAGCAGCTTTTGTAATACGTTCTATTGTAGACATTTTCTCTCCTTTCATTACCTCTACATGATAACACAAAATAGGCGAGAAAGAAAGTCGCAGAAGTTCCTAAAAAATAATATAATAAACGGTATTCCTCTTTTGTCTGTGGTATAATAAAAGAAAAGACTTGCACCAAAAAGCAAGGGGGAATAAAGATGGAAAAGCGACAAGATAGACGGTCTCAGGGCTCTCTTTATGGGGTGTGGAGAACTAGTGTGGATTTCTTTCGGAATTATAAATCCTGGACCAATGCCCAGTTTATTATTGTGTTACTGCTTGCAGTTGCCTTATCCATGGGGGGGAACTTATTAGTTCGAGCAGTACAAGGTAGTAAGGGAACGAGTCCTAGTAGTCAAACTCTTGATTCTGCAAGTACTTCCAGTCAATCCAAGGAAGATCAGTCTGGTGAAACGACGGCGCGTATCATGGCAAATGGTGACCTTCTTTATCATATCCCCATCTACCGAACAGCTCTTAAAGAAGATGGGACCTATGATTTCCATGAAAATTTTGAGTATGTAAAACCCTGGCTCAAACAAGCGGATTTGGTGATTGGTGACTTTGAAGGAACGGTGAACAAGGACCACTACTTGGCAGGTTATCCTCTCTTTAATGCACCAGGGGAAGTCATGGATGCGATCAAGGATGCAGGCTACCAAGTTCTAGACTTGGCTCATAATCACATCTTGGATTCTCAAATTGAGGGAGTGGTTTCGACGGCTCAAGCTATTGAAAAGGCTGGAATGACACCCATCGGAGTCTACACGCATGAATCCCGAGACCAAGCACCTATAGTCATCAAGGAAGTCAATGGTATCAAGGTAGCTCTCCTGGCCTATTCTTACGGTTTTAATGGCATTGAGCAGTATATCTCTCAAGAGGACTATAATCGCTATCTTTCTGATTTGAATGAAGATAAGATGAAGGCAGAAATCGAGCGTGCAGAGAAGGAGGCGGATATTACTGTCATCATGCCTCAGATGGGAATTGAGTACCAGCTAGAACCAACGGAAGAACAGAAAACACTGTACCATAAGATGATTGACTGGGGAGCAGATATTATCTTTGGAGGGCATCCTCACGTCGTTGAACCTGCTGAAACAGTTGAAAAAGATGGTGACAAAAAACTGATCATCTACTCCATGGGAAATTTCCTCTCAAATCAACGCATTGAAACCATGCAAGACGAGGAAAATGCCAAGTGGACGGAGCGCGGTGTTCTCATGGATGTGACCATTAAGAAAAAAGATGGCAAGACTAGGATTGAAACGGCCAAAGCGCATCCTACTTGGGTCAATCGAACACCCAAAGGGACTTACTCTCCAGAAGGCTATCCGCTCTTCCTCTATCAGACCTATATCCTAGAGGACTTCATCGAGGGAGGCAGTCACCGTGAGCAGTTGGATGAGGCGACCAAGGAACGAATTGACACGGCCTATAAAGAAATGAATGAACATGTAGGGTTGAAGTGGTAGGTACTCGCCCTAAAGGAGATATGATGACGATTAAATTAATTGCAACAGACATGGATGGAACCTTGCTAGACCCAAGGGGGCAGCTGGATTTGCCCCGCTTGGAAAAGATTTTAGATCTGCTGGATCAAAGGGATATTCGTTTTGTCATTGCGACGGGGAATGAAGTTCACCGTATGAGGCAATTACTAGAACACTTGGCGAGTAGAGTAGTTCTAGTCGTTGCCAATGGGGCGCGTATTTTTGAAAACAATAAACTGATTCAAGCGCAGACCTGGGATGATGCCATGGTTGATAAGGCTTTAGTTCATTTTAAAGGGAGAGAGTGCCGAGATCAGTTTGTCGTAACAGGTATGAAGGGTGGTTTTGTCAAGAAAGGGACTGTTTTTACAGACCTAGAAAAATTTATGACACCAGAGATGATTGAAAAGTTCTATCAACGAATGAATTTTGTGGAAGACTTGCAAGCTGACCTCTTTGGTGGAGTGTTAAAGATGAGCATGGTTGTTGGAGAGGAACGTTCTAGTTCTGTTTTGCAGGAAATCAATGACCTCTTTGATGGGCGTGTAAGAGCTGTTTCCAGCGGTTATGGTTGCATTGACATCCTCCAAGCCGGGATTCATAAAGCATGGGGATTGGAAGAATTACTCAAGCGCTGGGATTTGACATCGGAACAGATCATGGCTTTTGGTGATAGTGAAAATGATGTCGAAATGTTAGAGCTGGCTGGAATTGCCTATGCGATGGAAAATGCAGCTGATAATGTCAAGGCAGTTGCGACTGCCCTGGCACCAGCCAACAGCCAGGCGGGCGTTTATCAAGTTCTAGAGAATTGGTTAGAGAAAGAGGGATAGGGTGGCAGTACAGTTATTAGAGAATTGGCTCCTAAAAGAGCAGGAGAAGATTCAAACCAAGTATCGTGAATTGAATCAAGTTTCTGTCCTAGAGCCAGATGTAATTTTTATCGGCGATTCGATTGTGGAATATTATCCTCTACAAGAGTTGTTTGGGACTGCAAAGACGATTGTCAATCGTGGCATCCGAGGCTACCAGACGAAACTGTTATTAGAGAATCTAGATGCCCATCTTTATGGTGATGCTGTGGATCAAATTGTTCTCCTAATTGGGACAAATGATATTGGAAAAGATATTCCCATGAATGAAGCCTTGGATAATCTCGAGCGTGTAATCCAATCGATTGCCAGAGAATATCCGCTGTCACAAATAAAGCTCCTTTCCATTTTGCCAGTCAATGAGGGAGAGAAATACAAGCAGACAGTATATATTCGTACCAATGAAAAGATTAGAGAATGGAATCAAGCCTATGATGCTCTAGCATCCGCCTATGTGCAGGTAGATTTTGTGCCGATTTATGATAGTTTGGCAGATTCAGAAGGGCAACTTCAATCAGCCTATACAACGGATGGCCTCCATCTAAGTGTAGCCGGTTATCAAGCCTTATCAGAAGCCTTAAAAGGGGTTCTTTTCTAAAGAAACGGCTTGATTTTGCATTTTTTTTGAAGATAGGTTATAATAGTTCTAATATCCTGGGGTCGTTACGGATTCGACAGGCATTATGAGGCATATTTTGCAACCCGTGTGGCGACGTAAACGCTCAGTTAAATATAACTGCAAAAAATAACACTTCTTACGCTCTAGCTGCCTAAAAACCAGCAGGCGTGACCTGATTTGGATTGCTCGTGTTCAATGACAGGTCTTATGATTAGCGAGATACGATCAAGCCTTGTCTAGTGGTTTGATAAGAGATTAATAGACTCGCAGTTCCTAGGCTTGAGTTATGTGTCGAGGGACTGTTAAAACAATACATAACCTATGGTTGTAGACAAATATGTTGGCAGGTGTTTGGACGTGGGTTCGACTCCCACCGGCTCCATTATGAACAGTTATACAGTAGATTTTTTCCAAATTGTATCCTTCGTTGTATCCTATTTATTCTAGTATGTTAGTGGAGAATTACTCAAGAGGCTGAAGAGGACGGTTTGCTAAATCGTTAGGTCGGGTAACTGGCGCGGGGGTTCGAATCCCCCATTCTCCGTTAGATAAACCCAGTGTTTTTCTAAACCAATCAACTTGGAGGTGGTCTCCAAGAGTAAATTTTCATAAAGAGGTGAAACATGAAAAAGATCAAGTTACTAAGTATCTTAGCACTTTCAACAGTTGTCTTGGGTGCATGTTCTGTATTTTCTAATCAGTCATCTGAAGCTTCTTCTGATAACAAGGAGAATACGGAACAAGTTGAGAAGAAAGATGAAGCAGCAGAAGTTAAAGAAAAAGTTACAAAAGATGCTGAGATTCTCTTAGACTCAGTTCTTACTAGCGACTCTGCTCGATTTAAGAAGATTTATGGCGACACTTATGAAAAATGGACTGAGGCAGTATTTGCTGTACAAACAAGTGAAAAAATCAAAGAAGAAGGGCTTTCACCTGCATCTACCTATTCAGTACAATGGCACAAAGATTTCCCTGTAGAAACTCCAGAAGAAACCATTTCAGGTTTCTTGAAGATGAGACGTAGATTATATCAAGATATCGGTTCTTACACTGTTAAAGACGTGAAGGTTGATGAATCAGGAAATACAGCGACTGTTACTTTCAACTCTAAGAAGTTACACTCTAAAGGATTGGCTTCATCTACAAGGGAAGTTCTCACTACTCTTATTGGAGGTGTTGATAACCTAGGTAAATACAATCAAGCTGGTTCAAACGTTGACATCAAGCGTTACCAAACATTGGTTTCTTACTGGATTTTTGAGCATCTATTCAAGAAAGATTTCTCAACCTACAGTGACGTTGACCCTAACTTAGCTCATACACCTTTCACTACTGGTGATTTTGATACTGAAATCAAATTAACTAAGGATAAGGATGGAAATTGGCTGATTTCTCAAGAGGATTACCGTACTTTGGCGACAGAGTTGCTTGATGATACAGAAGGTTATGATAAAATTGTCCGTAAAAACTCAACCAAGTCTAATGATAAATCAACAGACAAGTCTTCTGATAAATCTTCAAACAAATCCACTGATAAATCAACAGACATATCTTCAGATAAAAAAGATAAAAGCAATATCTAATCTTTAGATTTAAAAGAAAAACAAGTAGTCAAAATAAACTACTTGTTTTTTTATGAATTAGGATACAAAAATGTGGTGTGATAGTTAGAGTAACTCAGCCTTTCATTTCTAGATATTGTTCTTAGAACGATAAAAAAACTGCATTGAGGTGCAGTTTTTCTTTTTTCTACGGAAGACATGGGATTCGAACCCACGCACGCTGTTACACGCCTACCGCGTTTCCAACACGGCCTCTTAAGCCTCTTGAGTAATCTTCCAATACTTACTCAAATAGTCTACCATAAAGCCACTTATCTTGCAATAAAAATTTTGGAAATAAGAAAAATGATAGAATTTGAAAGAAAATGATAAAAAATGCTTGACTTTGGTAGAGAATGTGCTAGAATGAATAGTGTAAACGATAACAGGAGGTGGTTTGGTGTTAAAAACTGAGCGGAAGCAACTGATTTTAGAGGAGTTAAATCAACATCATGTAGTTTCCCTAGAAAAATTGGTTAGTCTATTAGAAACATCAGAATCGACAGTACGAAGAGATTTGGACGAGTTGGAGGCGGAAAACAAGCTTCGCCGTGTACATGGTGGAGCAGAATTGCCCCACTCCTTGCAGGAAGAAGAAACCATCCAAGAAAAATCTGTCAAAAACCTTCAAGAGAAGAAGCTACTGGCTCAGAAAGCAGCCTCTCTTATTAAGGAACAAGATGTTATCTTTATTGATGCTGGAACGACAACTGCTTTTTTAATCAAGGAATTGGCTAATAAGAATATCACAGTTGTGACCAACTCCATTCACCATGCGGTTCAGTTGGTTGAAAAACAGATTCCAACTGTCATGGTTGGAGGAAGTGTCAAGATGGCAACAGATGCATGTATTGGTGGTGTTGCTCTTAACCAAATTAATCAATTGCACTTTGACCGTGCCTTTATCGGGATGAATGGTGTGGACGATGGTTATTATACGACTCCTGATATGGAGGAGGGAGCCGTTAAGTGTGCTATTTTAGAGAATGCCAAACAAACCTATGTCTTGGTCGATTCGTCTAAGATTGGTCAAACTTGCTTTGCCAAGGTAGCACCACTCAAACGCGCTATTGTCATCACAAGTCAAGGGCATGAGCTCTTGCAGGCTATTAAGAAGAAAACGGAGGTAATAGAAGTATGATTTATACAGTCACACTCAATCCATCCATAGACTATATCGTGCGCTTGGACCAAGTTCAAGTCGGCAGTGTCAATCGTATGGACAGTGATGATAAGTTTGCTGGTGGGAAAGGAATCAATGTCAGTCGTGTCTTGAAACGCTTGGATATTCCTAATACTGCGACTGGATTTATCGGAGGCTTTACTGGTAAATTTATCACAGATACTTTGGCAGAAGAGGAAATCGAAACGCGTTTTGTCCAAGTAGCAGAAGATACTCGTATCAATGTCAAGATCAAAGCAGACCAAGAAACAGAAATCAACGGGACTGGTCCTAATGTTGAACCGGCTCAGTTAGAAGAATTGAAAGCTATTTTGTCTAGTTTGACTGCAGAAGATACGGTTGTGTTTGCAGGTTCGAGTGCTAAGAACCTAGGCAATGTTATCTATAAGGATTTGATTGCCTTGACACGTCAGACTGGTGCGCAAGTCGTTTGTGATTTTGAAGGACAGACCTTGATTGATAGTTTAGACTACCAGCCACTTTTGGTGAAACCAAACAATCACGAGCTTGGAGCTATCTTTGGAGTGAAACTTGAAAGTTTAGATGAAATCGAGAAATATGCTCGAGAATTGTTAGCTAAAGGTGCTCAAAACGTTATCATCTCCATGGCTGGGGACGGTGCCCTCCTTGTCACATCTGAAGGAGCTTACTTCGCAAAACCTATCAAGGGAACGGTCAAAAATTCAGTGGGAGCTGGCGACTCAATGGTTGCTGGGTTTACAGGTGAATTTGTCAAATCAAAAGACGCAATAGAGGCCTTCAAATGGGGAGTAGCTTGTGGAACAGCAACTACCTTCTCGGATGACTTGGCAACAGCGGAATTTATTAAAGAAACATATGAAAAAGTTGAGGTAGAAAAACGATGAAAATTCAAGACCTATTGAGAAAAGATGTCATGTTGCTGGATTTACAGGCAACTGAAAAAATAGCTGTCATCGAAGAGATGATTCATAGCTTGGTAGATCACGGTTACGTGACGGACTTTGAAACCTTTAAAGAAGGCATTTTAGCGCGTGAAGCTCTCACTTCCACTGGTTTGGGTGACGGAATCGCTATGCCCCACAGTAAAAACTCTGCGGTCAAAGAAGCAACAGTTCTCTTTGCTAAGTCAAACAAGGGTGTTGACTATGAGAGCTTGGATGGGCAACTAACAGACCTCTTCTTCATGATTGCAGCTCCAGAAGGTGCCAATGATACTCATTTGGCAGCCTTGGCAGAATTGTCTCAATACTTGATGAAAGACGGATTTGCTGACAAACTTCGCCAAGTAACATCTGCAGATCAAGTTATCGAACTCTTTGACCAAGCTTCAGAAAAAGCTGAGGAAGCTGTTCAAGTACCTGCTAATGACTCTGGCGACTTTATCGTAGCTGTTACAGCTTGTACGACAGGTATTGCCCACACATACATGGCCCAAGAAGCCCTTCAAAAAGTGGCTGCTGAAATGGGTGTTGGGATCAAGGTTGAAACCAATGGTGCCAGCGGTGTTGGAAATCAACTAACTGCAGAGGACATACGTAAGTCTAAAGCTGTTATCATCGCAGCAGACAAGGCTGTTGAGATGGATCGTTTCGATGGGAAACCATTGATCAATCGCCCGGTTGCAGACGGTATCCGTAAGACAGAAGAATTGATCAATTTGGCTCTTTCAGGAGATGCTGAAGTTTATCGTGCTGCTAATGGAGCAAAATCTGCAACAGCATCTAATGAAAAACAAAGTATCGGTGGAGCTTTCTACAAACACTTGATGAGTGGTGTATCTCAAATGTTGCCATTCGTTATCGGTGGTGGTATCATGATTGCCCTTGCCTTCTTAATCGACGGAGCTTTTGGTGTGCCACAAGATAGTCTTGGCAATCTCGGATCCTACCATGAGCTCGCTTCCATGTTCATGAAAATCGGTGGGGCTGCCTTTGGCTTGATGCTTCCAGTCTTTGCAGGATATGTAGCCTACTCTATTGCTGAAAAACCAGGTTTGGTAGCTGGTTTCGTTGCTGGTGCTATTGCCAAAGAAGGTTTTGCCTTTGGTAAAATTCCTTATGCCGCAGGTGGTGAAGCAACTTCAACTCTTGCAGGTGTCTCATCTGGTTTCCTAGGTGCCCTTGTTGGTGGATTTATCGCAGGTGCCTTGGTTCTTGCTATCAAGAAATACGTTAAAGTTCCTCGTTCACTTGAAGGTGCTAAATCTATCCTTATCCTACCGCTTTTCGGAACAATCTTGACAGGATTTGTTATGTTGGCTGTCAATATTCCAATGGCAGCAATCAACACTGCTATGAATGACTTCCTAGGTGGTCTTGGAGGAGGTTCAGCTGTCCTTCTTGGTATCGTTCTTGGAGGCATGATGGCTGTTGATATGGGTGGGCCAGTTAATAAAGCGGCTTATGTCTTTGGTACTGGTACGCTTGCAGCGACTGTTTCTTCAGGTGGTTCTGTAGCTATGGCAGCAGTTATGGCTGGAGGAATGGTTCCACCACTTGCTATCTTTGTCGCAACCCTTCTTTTCAAAGATAAATTTACCAAAGAAGAACGTAACTCTGGTTTGACCAACATCATCATGGGCTTGTCATTCATCACTGAAGGAGCGATTCCATTTGGTGCAGCCGACCCAGCTCGTGCAATCCCAAGCTTCATCCTTGGTTCAGCAGTAGCAGGCGGACTCGTTGGTCTTGCAGGAATCAAACTCATGGCACCACACGGAGGAATCTTCGTTATCGCTCTAACTTCAAATGCCCTTCTTTACCTTGCCTCTGTCTTGGTTGGCGCAATTGTAAGTGGTGTGGTTTATGGTTACCTACGCAAACCACAAGCATAAAAAGGATTAGAATAGAAAGATTGTTACCATTTGGTGCAATCTTTTTCTCTATTCGAAATGGCTGTGAAATATGGTATAATAAAAGAATGGCAAACAAGAATACTAGTAAAACAAGACGGAGACCGTCTAAAGCAGAACTTGAAAGAAAACAGGCTATCCAGAGGATGTTGATTTCCTTAGGGATCGCCTTGTTATTGATTATTGCAGCCCTCAAACTCGGCGCGGCAGGTGTCACACTTTACAATCTCATTCGACTGGTGGTTGGAAGTTTGGCCTATGTGGCCATTGGGGCCCTTCTCATTTATCTTTTTCTATTTAAATGGATCCGTAAGCAAGAGGGGCTTCTGTCAGGATTTCTTTGTATCTTCGCTGGCTTGCTCTTGATTTTTGAGGCCTACTTGGTATGGAAATTTGGCTTGGAGAAGTCAGTTCTAAAAGGGACCTTGTCTCAAGTTATGACGGACCTGACTGGTATGCGGGTGACTAGCTTCGCCGGTGGAGGCTTGCTTGGTGTTGGACTCTATATCCCCATATCCTTTCTTTTCTCCAATATCGGATCGTACTTTATTGGAGTTCTCTTGATTCTAGTTGGGGCACTCTTGGTTAGTCCTTGGTCTATTTATGATGTCGCAGCCTTTATTGGAGCTCAGTTCAGATCCTTCATGGAAAAACAGGAACAGAGAAAACAGGAACGCTTCATCAAGAGAGAAGAAGAGAAGGCTCGTCAAGAAGCTGAAGAAGCAGCCAGAATTCAGAGAGAACAAGAAGAACAGGATGTATTACCGCTTCCTCCTGTAGATCCTGAAACGGGAGAAATCTTATCAGAAGTACCAGACTACGATTTCCCACCAATTCCTGAGGAAGAGTGGATCGAACCGGAGATTATCCTCCCTCAAACTGATTTTGACGTTCCAGATGTGGAAGAAGATTTTGAGGATGAAGAGGTGCAGGTTGATTTTTCTACCAAAGAAGCTCTCGAATACAAACTGCCAAGCTTGCAACTCTTTGCGCCAGATAAACCCAAAGATCAGTCCAAGGAAAAGAAGATTGTTCGAGAAAATATCAAAATCCTAGAAGAAACCTTTGCTAGCTTTGGTATCAAGGTGACGGTGGAACGGGCTGAAATTGGACCATCAGTTACCAAGTATGAAGTCAAACCAGCAGTCGGTGTACGGGTTAACCGCATTTCCAATCTGGCAGACGACTTAGCGCTGGCTCTGGCGGCCAAGGATGTTCGGATTGAGGCTCCGATTCCTGGTAAATCCTTAGTCGGAATTGAAGTACCTAACTCTGAGATTGCGACCGTTTCCTTCCGAGAACTCTGGGAACAGTCTCAGACTAAACCAGAAAATCTCCTCGAAATTCCTCTAGGGAAGGCGGTTAATGGAACGGCTCGCACCTTTGACCTTTCCAAGATGCCCCACCTACTCGTTGCAGGTTCGACGGGATCAGGGAAGTCAGTCGCAGTTAATGGTATTATCGCTAGCATTCTTATGAAAGCAAGACCCGATCAGGTCAAGTTTATGATGGTCGATCCTAAGATGGTTGAGCTATCGGTTTACAATGACATTCCTCACCTCTTGATTCCAGTTGTGACAAATCCACGCAAGGCCAGCAAGGCCCTGCAAAAGGTTGTGGATGAGATGGAAAATCGTTACGAACTCTTTGCTAAGGTTGGAGTACGAAATATCGCTGGTTACAATGCCAAGGTTGAGGAATTTAATAGCCAATCTGAGTACAAACAAGTACCTCTGCCTTTGATTGTTGTCATTGTGGATGAGTTGGCAGACCTCATGATGGTGGCTAGCAAGGAAGTAGAAGATGCCATCATTCGTCTCGGACAGAAGGCGCGTGCCGCAGGGATTCACATGATTCTCGCAACACAGCGCCCATCGGTTGATGTTATCTCTGGCCTTATCAAGGCCAATGTCCCATCTCGTGTGGCTTTTGCAGTTTCATCAGGTACAGATTCACGAACCATCTTGGATGAAAATGGAGCAGAAAAACTGCTCGGTCGAGGAGATATGCTCTTTAAACCAATCGATGAAAATCACCCAGTCCGTCTACAAGGATCCTTTATCTCAGATGATGATGTTGAACGCATCGTAAACTTCATCAAGGCTCAGGCGGATGCGGACTACGATGACAGCTTTGACCCAGGAGATGTTCCTGAAAATGAAGGAGATTTCTCTGACGGTGAAGCTGGTGGCGATCCGCTTTTTGAAGAAGCTAAGGCTTTGGTTATCGAAACCCAGAAAGCTAGTGCTTCGATGATTCAGCGTCGTTTGTCGGTTGGATTTAATCGTGCGACCCGCCTGATGGAAGAACTCGAAATGGCAGGTGTCATCGGTCCAGCTGAGGGAACCAAACCACGAAAAGTATTGCAACAATAAAAAAATAACTTCTTTCCAAATTTGGAAAGAAGTTATTTTTGTAATTACTGGTTCGTTTTAGTTTCAGAACTCGTCGTATTTGACTGTGTTCCATTATCGCTTGTTTCTTTATTTGTAGCTGGTGTAGAAGAGTCCTGAGTTGTTGTTTTCTGTTCTTCTTTTTTCTCCTCTTTCTTGTTGGATTGAGAAGTTTCTTCTTGTGGGGTATTTTCTTTAGTAGAAGTGTTGTCCCTGTTAGGAGTAGTATTTTCCTGAGGGGATTCCTTTTGAATTTCCTTGACAACAGTTGTTTGGGTTGTCGTCGGTTCTTTTTTGTTGTTTTTGTTATTATCCATGGCGTTCATGATGGTGATAGTAGCAGTGATTAGGCCAAGGATACTACCGATGGTAGCAATCGTTTTTTGAAAGACAGTAAATCCCTTTTTGATGTGTTCTGTTTTTGGTTTTGAAGTTCTACGATAGTTAGACATGATACTCTCCTTTAATTATGATTTATTATACCTCATTTCTTTAAAAAAATCTTAAAAAAAGAGAAACCTCCCTTTCTTGTCGCAGGTCTCTTTTCGTGATACAATAGAAGAAGTGATTTTAGAAAGCGTGAGAAAACATGATCTACTTTGATAATTCGGCGACAACCAAGCCTTATCCTGAAGCACTTGAAACTTACATGCAGGTCGCTTCAAAAATTGTAGGAAATCCATCTAGTCTCCATCGTTTGGGAGATCAGGCAACACGAATTTTAGATGCTTCCCGGCAGCAAATTGCAGATTTGATTGGGAAGAAGAGTGGTGAAATCTTCTTTACCTCTGGTGGAACAGAAGGAGATAACTGGGTCATCAAGGGTGTGGCCTTTGAAAAATCCCAGTTTGGCAAGCACATCATCGTATCAGCTATTGAGCATCCAGCAGTCAAGGAGTCAGCTCTATGGCTGAAAAATCAAGGTTTTGAGATAGATTTTGCTCCAGTTGATGAGAAAGGATTTGTGGATGTTGAAGCATTAGCAGATTTGATACGTCCTGATACGACTCTCGTCTCCATCATGGCAGTTAACAACGAAATTGGCTCTATCCAGCCTATTGAGGCTATTTCGAAACTGTTAGCAGATAAGCCGACCATTTCCTTCCATGTTGATGCGGTTCAGGCACTTGCTAAGGTTCCGACTGAAAAATACCTGACGGATCGAGTGGATTTCGCGACCTTTTCGAGCCATAAGTTTCATGGCGTCCGAGGTGTTGGATTTATCTATATCAAGTCTGGTAAGAAGATTACGCCTCTTTTAACTGGTGGTGGTCAGGAGCGAGACTATCGTTCGACAACTGAAAATGTGGCAGGGATTGCAGCGACAGCCAAAGCTCTCCGTTTATCTATGGAAAAGTTAGCTATCTTTGCTAGTAAGACAGGGCAGATGAAGGCAGTCATTCGCCAAGCCCTTCTGGATTATCCAGATATTTTTGTCTTTTCAGATGAGGAAGACTTTGCCCCTCATATCCTGACTTTTGGGATTAAAGGTGTTCGTGGTGAAGTCATTGTTCACGCTTTTGAAGACTATGACATTTTCATCTCCACAACCTCTGCTTGTTCATCCAAGGCAGGAAAACCTGCAGGCACCTTGATTGCCATGGGAGTGGACAAGGATAAGGCCCAGTCAGCTGTGCGTCTAAGCCTAGATTTGGAAAATGATATGAGTCAAGTCGAGCAGTTTTTGACCAAGCTAAAATTAATTTACAATCAAACTAGAAAAGTAAGATAGGAGCATTTATGCAGTATTCAGAAATTATGATTCGTTACGGAGAATTGTCAACCAAGCACAAAAATCGTATGCGTTTCATTAATAAACTTCGTAATAATATTTCAGACGTTTTGTCTATCTATCCTCAAGTTAAGGTAACCGCAGATCGTGACCGTGCCCACGCTTACCTCAATGGAGCTGATTATACAGCAGTTGCAGAATCGCTCAAACAAGTCTTTGGAATTCAAAATTTTTCTCCTGTGTATAAGATTGAAAAGTCAGTGGACGTTTTGAAGTCTGCTGTCCAAGAGATTATGAAGAAAATCTACAAGGAAGGGATGACCTTTAAAATCACTAGCAAGCGTAGCGACCACAACTTTGAATTGGATAGTCGTGAACTCAATCAAACTCTCGGTGGAGCTGTTTTCGAGGCCATTCCAAACGTGCAAGCTCAGATGAAAAATCCAGATATTAATCTTCAGGTTGAGATTCGTGAGGAAGCGGCCTATCTTTCCTATGAAACTTTTCGTGGAGCAGGAGGATTACCTGTGGGAAGTTCTGGTAAAGGTATGCTCATGTTGTCAGGAGGGATTGACTCACCTGTAGCAGGTTATTTAGCTCTTAAACGTGGTGTAGATATTGAGGCGGTTCACTTTGCCAGTCCGCCATACACGAGTCCTGGTGCCCTCAAGAAAGCCCACGATTTGACTCGGAAATTGACCAAGTTTGGTGGCAATATCCAGTTTATCGAGGTGCCTTTCACTGAGATTCAAGAGGAAATCAAGGCTAAAGCGCCAGAAGCCTACCTCATGACCTTGACGCGTCGTTTTATGATGCGGATTACCGACCGTATTCGTGAGATACGAAATGGTTTAATTATCATCAATGGGGAAAGTCTTGGTCAAGTAGCCAGCCAGACCTTGGAAAGCATGCAGACTATCAACGCTGTGACTAACACTCCCATCATCCGCCCTGTGGTTACGATGGACAAGTTGGAAATCATTGACATTGCGCAGGAAATCGATACCTTTGAAATTTCAATCCAGCCTTTTGAAGACTGTTGTACAATTTTTGCGCCTGACCGTCCTAAGACTAATCCTAAGATAGAGAATGCTGAGCAGTATGAAAAACGCATGGATGTTGAAGGCTTGGTTGAGCGAGCAGTGGCTGGAATTATGATCACTAAGATCACACCTCAAGCTAAAAAAGATGAAGTCGATAACTTGATTGACAATCTCCTCTAATCAGAAAATCCAGAAGAATTCAGAAAAACAAATGAAGAAAGTTAGTTATTTATCCTTAAAATGGACAATTACTGACTTTTTTTCTATTTTTATGGTATAATGAGATAAAATTTTGAATATAGAGAGTTTTCTGACAATGAATCATTCCTACTTTTACTTAAAAATGAAAGAACACAAACTCAAGGTTCCTTATACTGGAAAAGAGCGTCGTGTGCGTGTGCTCCTGCCAAAGGATTATGAGAAAGACACCGACCGTTTTTACCCAGTTGTTTACTTTCATGATGGGCAAAATGTCTTTTACAGCAAGGAGTCTTATATTGGACACTCATGGAAGATCATTCCGGCTATTAAACGAAATCCTGACATCAGTCGCATGATTGTCGTTGCCATAGATAATGATGGTATGGGACGGATGAATGAGTATGCGGCTTGGAAATTTCAAGAATCTCCTATCCCAGGCCAGCAGTTTGGCGGTAAGGGTGTGGAGTATGCTGAGTTTGTCATGGAGGTGGTCAAGCCTTTTATCGATGAAACCTACCGAACCAAAGCTGATCGCCAGCATACGGCTATGATTGGTTCGTCACTGGGAGGCAATATTACTCAGTTTATAGGACTAGAGTACCAAGACCGAATTGGTTGTCTAGGTGTCTTCTCATCTGCTAACTGGCTTCACCAAGAAGCCTTTAACCGCTATATTGAGCGCAAGAAATTGTCGCCTGAACAGCGCATTTTTATCTATGTTGGAACGGAAGAAGCGGATGATACGGACAAGACTCTTATGGCTGGCAATATCAAGCAAGCCTATATTGACTCATCGCTTCGCTATTACCGTGATTTGATTGCAGGTGGAGTACACTTGGATAATCTTGTCTTGAAAGTTCAGTCTGGTGCTATCCATAGTGAAATCCCTTGGTCGGAAAATTTGCCAGATTGTCTCCGTTTTTTTGCAGAGAAATGGTAAGTTAGGAAAGGAGAAAGCTAATGCATATTGAAAACCTTAGCCACTGGAGTGGCCACCTCAACCGAGAAATGTACCTCAACCGTTATGGACATGCTGGGATTCCAGTTGTTGTTTTTGCTTCATCTGGTGGTAGTCACAACGAATACTATGATTTTGGCATGATTGACGCCTGTGCTTCCTTTATCGAGGAAGGGCGAGTGCAGTTCTTTACTCTCTCCAGTGTTGACAGTGAGAGTTGGCTGGCTACTTGGAAAAATAGTCATGATCAAGCGGAGATGCATCGTGCCTACGAACGCTATGTGATTGAGGAGGCCATTCCTTTTATCAAGCACAAGACAGGTTGGTTTGATGGCATGATGACGACAGGTTGCTCAATGGGGGCCTACCATGCACTCAATTTCTTTCTCCAGCATCCTGATGTCTTTACCAAGGTGATTGCCCTCAGTGGTGTTTACGACGCACGTTTCTTCGTTGGCGATTACTACAATGATGATGCTATTTACCAAAACTCACCTGTAGATTATATATGGAATCAAAACGACGGATGGTTTATCGATCGTTACCGTCAGGCAGAAATCGTCATTTGTACGGGCCTTGGTGCCTGGGAACAAGACGGTCTATCATCTTTCTACAAGCTTAAAGAAGCCTTTGACCAGAAACAAATTCCAGCCTGGTTTGCTGAATGGGGACACGATGTCGCCCACGACTGGGAATGGTGGCGTAAACAAATGCCTTATTTTCTTGGACACCTGTATCTATAAAAGGAGTTGCCTATGAATTACCTTGTTATTTCTCCCTACTATCCGCAAAACTTTCAACAGTTTACCATCGAGCTAGCCAATAAGGGCATCACTGTTTTGGGGATTGGTCAGGAACCTTACGAACAACTAGATGAACCTTTGCGCAATGGCCTAACCGAGTATTTCCGTGTAGATAATCTTGAAAACATAGACGAAGTCAAGCGTGCTGTTGCCTTTCTTTTCTACAAGCATGGACCAATCGACCGCATCGAGTCCCACAATGAATACTGGCTTGAGCTGGATGCAGCACTTCGTGAGCAATTCAATGTTTTTGGTGCCAAACCAGAGGATCTCAAAAAGACAAAGTTTAAGTCTGAGATGAAGAAACTTTTCAAAAAAGCAGGTGTCCCTGTGGTACCTGGTGCTGTTATCCAGACGGAAGCAGATGTGGACCAAGCAGTTGAGACGATTGGCCTACCAATGATTGCCAAACCTGATAATGGAGTGGGAGCGGCAGCAACCTTTAAACTTGAGACAGAAGAAGATGTAAATCACTTTAAGGCTGAATGGGATCATTCAACCGTTTATTTCTTTGAAAAATTTGTCACTTCTAGCGAAATCTGTACCTTTGACGGGCTTGTGGACAAGGATGGCAACATCGTCTTTTCAACGACTTTCGATTATGCCCATACACCACTTGATCTCATGATTTATAAGATGGACAATTCCTACTATGTGCTTAAGGATATGGATCCCAAACTGCGCAAGTATGGTGAGGCCATTGTCAAGGAATTTGGTATGAAAGAGCGCTTTTTCCATATCGAGTTCTTCCGTGACGGGGATGACTACATTGCCATTGAGTACAATAACCGTCCTGCAGGTGGCTTTACCATTGATGTTTATAACTTTGCCCACTCCTTGGATCTCTACCGAGGTTATGCAGCTATTGTCGCAGGAGAAGAGTTCCCAGCATCAGAGTTTGAACCTCAATACTGTCTAGCTACTTCACGTCGTGCCAATGCAAATTATGTCTATTCAGAAGAAGACTTGCTTGCTAAGTACAGCCAGCAATTCAAGGTCAAAAAAATCATGCCAGCAGCCTTTGCAGAGCTACAAGGGGATTACCTTTATATGTTGACCACTCCAAGTCGCCAAGAGATGGAGCAGATGATTGTAGACTTTGGTCAACGTCAAGAATAACGATTAGGATGAAAGGAGTTTGACTCCCTTTGTACTTTTCTCAAAGATAAGTTAAATAAAGCGTTTTCCATAGATTCTTTTAGAAAAGATATTGCTAAAAGGCCTAAAAATTGATAGAATAAGGATTGTCTAAAAAAATTTAAGGAGAATCTATCAAATGGATTTTACATGGGCTATTAAATATGCCACAGAATTCTTGGGAACTGCTATTTTGATCATTCTTGGTAATGGTGCAGTTGCTAACGTTGAACTTAAAGGTACGAAAGGTCACCAAAGTGGCTGGCTCGTTATCGCGGTTGGTTATGGTATGGGGGTTATGATTCCAGCCTTGATGTTTGGTAATGTATCTGGTAACCACATCAACCCAGCCTTCACTCTTGGACTTGCTGTGAGTGGACTTTTCCCTTGGGAACAAGTACCATATTACATCCTTGCGCAAGTTTTAGGAGCGATTTTTGGTCAAGCTATGGTTGTGGCAACTCACCGTCCTTACTACTTGAAGACAGAGAATTCTAATAACATTTTGGGTACTTTCTCAACGATTTCAAGTGTTGATCACGGTACAAAAGAATCACGTTTTGCAGCAAGTGTAAATGGTTTTATCAACGAGTTTGTCGGTTCGTTTATTTTGTTCTTTGCAGCCCTAGGAATGACTAAAAACTTTTTTGGAGCTGAATTAGTAGCGAAAGCTCAGGCGACAATTAATGACCAAGTAGCTCAAGCAGCAGCGCAAGGAACAACGATCCCTCAAGAACAAGTAACAGCAGCGCTTGAGCAAGCAAAAAACCAAGCCGCTCCATTTTTGGCACCAGGTCTTGGAATTGCGCACTTGGCACTTGGTTTCCTAGTAATGGCCTTGGTAACTTCACTCGGTGGACCTACTGGACCTGGTTTGAACCCAGCTCGTGACTTTGGACCACGTCTTCTTCACGAACTCCTTCCAAAATCAGTTCTTGGTCAACACAAGGGTGATTCAAAATGGTGGTATGCATGGGTTCCAGTTGTAGCTCCAATTGCAGCGGGTATTGCGGCAGTAGCACTATTTAAACTACTTTACCTATAAGAAATGAAACTGGGGTATCCCAGTTTTTTTGTTATAAAATTTCTAAATAAAATAGATATGGCTTGTAAAATATTCGAAAATCCTTTAAAATAAAAGAGTTGGAGGAATTTATGAATGTGAATGAGATTGTTCGGATCGTTCCGACTTTAAAAGTTAATAATCGAAAATTAAATGAAAGATTTTACATTGAAACCCTGGGGATGAAACCTTTGCTGGAAGAGTCTGCCTTTATTTCCTTAGGCGATCAGACAGCTACGGAGAGATTGATTTTAGAAGAGGCTCCAAGCATGCGAACACGCAGAGTTGAAGGGCTTAAAAAGCTAGCTAGACTCTTGATAAAGGTTGAGAATCCTTCTGAAATCGAGGCCCTTCTTTCTCAAATGAAGTCTCTTCCTCGCCTATTTAAAGGTAACCGTGGGTATGCTTTTGAGATTGTTTCTCCTGAAGAGGATGTGATCCTTGTTCATGCAGAAGATGATATAAGAGATTTGGTTCCACTGGAAACTGTTCCTGAATTTTATTCAAATACAAGTATAAAATACGTGAGCCAATTTGAGGTCTCTATGGAGTTGCGTTTGCCTGAAGGGACAGAGAGTTTACTTTATCCCGAAGGAGTAGCGCCAGTAATTACCTTTACTAAAGGACAAGGACCAGATTTGGCTGTTGAAAACAATGTCACTTGGGACCTGACGATGTTAAAATTTTTAGTCAAGAATTTTGATCTAACCAGTCTTCGTCAGAAATTTGAAAAGACAGGCTACTTTGTCCCTAAGTCTGAAAAATTCTTCCTTGGTAAAGATACCAATAACATTGAATTGTGGTTTGAAGAAGCATGAAGTGGGAAAAAATTCTAAGAAAAATAGAAAATCAAATTGAGGCAGGGATTTATCCCGGAGCCTCTTTTGCATATTATAAGGATGGTGAATGGAAAGAGTCTTATCTAGGATTGAGTGATCCAGAACGAGACTTGAAGACAGAAACCGGTTTGGTTTATGATTTGGCAAGTGTGAGTAAAGTCGTGGGAGTGGGGACGGTTTTTACCTTCTTGTGGCAGCAGGACAAATTAGATATTAATCGACCGGTAACGGATTTTTTACCGGAGTGTGATTATCCTGATATTACTATACGGCAGCTTCTGACCCATGCCACAGACTTGGACCCCTTTATTCCCAATCGAGACAAGTTAAGTGCAGAGGAATTAAGAGAAGCCATGTTTCACCTCAACAGACGAAATCAGCCAGCCTTCCTATACTCGGACGTTCATTTTTTACTCTTGGGCTTTCTTTTGGAAAAAATCTTTGACCAAGATTTGGATCAGATTATAAAAAAACAAGTTTTGGAAGCATGGAGGATGAAGGAGACCAAGTTCGGCCCCGTTGAGCAAGCTGTACCAACAGTGAGAGGAGTAGAGGCCGGAATCATTCACGATCCCAAAGCTCGTCTATTAGGGAAACACGCTGGAAGTGCTGGTTTGTTTTCGACTGTTAAGGATTTGCAGATCTTTCTGGAACATTACTTGAAAGATTATTTTGCTGCAGAATTGAGCCGAAATTTTTCTCCTTTAGATGATAAGGAGCGGTCTCTAGCCTGGAATCTGGAAGGAGCTTGGCTTGACCATACGGGTTATACAGGTACCTTCATTATGTGGAATCGGGAGAAGCAGGAAGCGGCTATCTTTTTATCCAATAGAACGTATGAGAAGGATGAGCGTGCCCAGTGGATAGTCGATCGAAACCAAGTCATGGAAATGATTCGTCAAGGGGAGTAGGGAGAAGAATGTCAAAAACCGTAAAAGGAACTCTGTATACAGTAGTGGCAGGGATTGCTTGGGGCTTGTCTGGAACCAGTGGCCAGTACCTAATGGCACACGGGATTTCCGCTCTAGTCTTGACCAATTTGCGACTTATCATTGCAGGTTTGGCACTGGTAGTCTTATCCTATACGACTGCAAAGGATAAACTCTATGCTTTTTTAAAAGACAGAAAAAGTCTACTATCTCTGTTACTATTTGCAGTTTTCGGGCTTTTCTTAAACCAGTTTGCCTATCTTTCTGCTATTCAGGAAACCAATGCTGGAACAGCGACAGTTCTCCAGTATGTATGCCCCGTTGGGATCTTGGTTTATACCTGTATCAAGGACAAGGTGGCGCCTACTCTGGCTGAGATTATTTCGATTGGTTTAGCAATTGGAGGAACGTTTCTTATCGCGACGCATGGGAAACTTGACCAGTTGTCTGTCACACCTGCTGGACTTTTCTGGGGCCTCTTTTCAGCATTGACCTATGCTCTCTATATTATCCTTCCCATCGCTTTGATTAAGAAGTGGGGCAGTATTTCGGTGATTGGTGTTGGGATGGTTATTTCTGGTTTAGTGGCTATTCCTTTCACAGGAGTCTTACAGGCTAGCATACCAACCAGCTTAGATTTTCTCTTTGCATTTGCTGGGATTATCATCATCGGAACGGTTTTTGCCTATACAGCTTTCCTAAAGGGAGCTAGTCTGATAGGCCCTGTTAAGTCTAGTTTATTAGCTTCCATAGAGCCAATTTCTGCCGTTTTCTTTGCCTTTCTGATTATGAAGGAACAGTTTTATGCGATTGATTTTGTCGGTATGGCTATGATTTTACTAGCCGTAACCATTATTTCATTGAAAGATTTACTGTTGGAAATAAAGAGTAAGTAATTAAAAAATCCACTCAATCGAGTGGATTTTGTTATGTGACTACTAGTCCGTCTCGCTCCGCAAGGTGCGAGACAAATAAACCACCCGCTATGCGGGTGCGCATCGAAGGTTATACCAAAAAACTCCAAACGCGATACAATAAAGGTGTTCAAGCCAATTGTAAAGCGAAAGGAGAAAAATATGGGACAAAAGGCACATAGTTTATCACACACAAAGTGGATGTGTAAATATCACATTGTGTTCACCCCTAAGTATAGACGAAAAGTAATTTATAATCAATATCGAAGCAGTTTGGGAGAAATATTCCATCGATTATGTAGTTATAAAGGTGTTGAGATTATCGAAGGTCACTTAATGCCAGACCATGTACATATGTTAGTCAGTATTCCACCGAGGATAAGTGTTTCAAGTTTCATGGGGTATTTAAAAGGTAAAAGTGCACTCATGATGTTTGACAAACACGCCAACCTCAAGTACAAGTTTGGGAATCGGCATTTCTGGGCAGAAGGTTATTATGTAAGTACAGTAGGGCTTAATGAAGCCACAATTAAGAAATATATTCAAGAACAGGAAAAGCATGATATAGCACTAGATAAATTAAGTGTAAAAGAATATGAGGATCCCTTTAGGGATAGTGGTAAGTAGTACCAAGGTCTCTTTAAGAGGCAAGTGACGAGTCAAGAGCAATGAGGCTTGAACAACGTGAAAGCCAGCGTCTTTAGGCGCTGGCTGGTGATTTGGGCTTATAGCCCTGGTGCAAACCACCCGTTAGACGGGTGGTTATGATTTGTATAGATGATTAGTCTTTATTTTCGTGTGGCAAGATCAAGTTCAAGATGATTCCTGTCATGGCTGATAAAGCAGTACCTGAAAGTGTAACTGGCCCAAGTTTGAGGATGGCTCCCCCAAGTCCAAGTACTAACATGGCACTAGCAATGATGAGGTTACGCATTTGACTGAAGTCAACGCGTTCTTTAATCAAAACTTTCAAACCATTGCTGGCGATAACTCCGTAGAGAAGGATGGACATGCCACCAAGCACAGCATTTGGAATGGTTGAAATCAAGGCAGTGAACTTACCTAGGAAGCTAAGAGCAATGGCGATAAAGGCTGCGTTACGGATAACTGAGACAGAAGCGATACGAGTCATCCCGATAACCCCTGTATTTTCACCGTAAGTCGTATTGGCTGGTCCACCGAGGAAAGCAGATACAGATGTTGCAATACCGTCACCGAGAAGCGTACGGTGAAGTCCTGGTTCTTTCAGGAATTGACGGCCACAGATTTGGCTCAAAACTGTGTGGTCTCCGATGTGTTCTGAAATTGTTACAATAGCGATTGGCAAGATGGCGATTGTTTCAGGACCGAAGTACAAGTTGTACTCTTTAAAGGCACCACCTGTACTAAATGGCAAGTAGAAACCAGGAATTTCAAACCAGTTTGCTTGAAGGACTGGGGTAAAGTCAACCAAACCAAGCATCATAGCGAAGATGTACCCACCGATGATGGCAAAGAGGAAAGGAATGATACGGAGGAAACCTTTTCCTTTTGTATTGATAAAGGCGGCAATCAAGAATGTAACAACGGCTACAAGGGCGTTTTTCCAGTTTCCGTCTGCTACAAGTCCAGCATTCGTTACAGCAGAACCAGCAAGACCAAGACCGATAACGATAATCATAGGTCCGATAATGATTGGGGGCAAGAGTTTATCAATCCATTTTGTACCTGCAAAACGAACACTTGCTGCTACAAGGACATAGACCAAACCAGTCAAGATTACCCCCGTTTGAGCAGCAGATACATCGCCCCCCATTTCTTTCATGGCTAGAGACATAGCCGTGATAAAGGCGAATGAAGAACCTAGATAAACTGGAACCTTAAAGCCAGTAGAAATCATGTAGATAAGTGTTCCAATACCGGATGCAAAGAGAGCAACCGATACGGGCATTCCCAAAATTAAGGGAACGAGAATGGTTGCACCAAACATGGCAAATACGTGCTGGAAGCTTAGAAGAATACCTTTACCAGCAGAAGGACGTTGATCAACGTCTAGTAACAAGTCAACAGTTGATTCCTGTTTCATAAAAACCTCACTTTTGGGCACCAAAAAAGAGCCCATTATTTTGCAGCAATAGGCCCTCAGAGTAAGACTTTTTAAAAAATAGCTATCTTTTAAAAATTTATATAAATCTGCGCCTTCGTCACCTCACAGGATGACATTAAAAACCTTTGCTTGTGATAGTATAGCAGAAAAAAATGATTTTGTAAATCATTTTTTCCCGAGCCCGGAAATGCGAGAGCGAGGTTTGATTTTGTAAATCATTTTTTCCCGAGCCTAGAAATACGAGAGCGAGGTATGATTTTGTAAATCATTTTTTTCCCGAGCCTAGAAATGTGAGAGCGAAGTTGATTTTGTAAATGGTTTTCTGAACTTTAAACAAGGGTGCACCATTGTTTAAAGCGGGCGTTTATTGGGCATGCCAGCCTTTCTTGGGTACTTGTTAGGCGTCTCCTTTTTCTTTTTGACCACAGTGATGTAGCGCGGATCTCCATTTGGTAGAGCGTAGCTGAGATTGTCTTCGACCTTGCTGAAGAGGAGGTTGAGAGCGTTCTTGGCTTCTAGCAATTCCTCAGGAGCATTGCTGGCCTTGAGTGCCAATAGTTTTCCGCCGACTTTAAGATAGGGAATGGTCAGTTCAGACAAAACCTGCATGCGGGCAACCGCACGAGCCGTCACCACATCAAATTGGGCACGGAAGTTCTTGTCTTGGGCAAAGTCTTCTGCCCGTCCATGGTAGAAGTGAACACCTTCCAAATCCAGCTCTTGAGCCAAAAGCTGAAGGAAGTTGATGCGCTTATTTAGCGAATCAATGATGGTTACATCTAACTGAGGATAGAGGATTTTCATGGGTAGACTAGGAAATCCTGCCCCCGCTCCGATATCAAGAAGTTTGATAGTTTCATTTGAAATCAAGCCTTGCAGAATAGGTGCAATCGAATCATAAAAATGTTTGAGATAAACTTCCTCTTTATCTGTAATAGCGGTCAGGTTAATCTTTTCATTCCACTCGACCAAGAGCTCAAAATACCGTTCAAATTGGTTCTTTTGCTGGTCCGAAAGTGGAATATTTTGCTCAGCGAGCAAGCTGTAAAATGTTTCTGGTTTCATAGTCTTTTTCTTTCTCTAGTATCATCTTATTTTACCATATTCAATAAAATTTTGATATACTGGTAGTAATCTAAAAGCAGAAAGGAATAAGATTATGACTTGGATTATTCTTGGAGTTTTGGCTCTGATTGTTATTTTTGTGATTGTTAGCTATAACGGTTTGGTTAAAAATCGTATGCAGACCAAGGAGGCTTGGAGCCAGATAGATGTTCAGTTGAAGCGTCGTAATGATCTCCTCCCAAACTTGATTGAAACAGTCAAAGGCTATGCGAAATATGAAGGTTCTACCTTGGAAAAAGTAACAGAACTTCGTAGACAAGTAGCCGCAGCAACTTCACCAGCTGAAGCTATGAAGGCCAGTGATGCCCTTACCCGCCAGATTTCTGGTATCTTTGCAGTAGCAGAGAATTACCCAGACTTGAAAGCTAGTGCCAACTTTATCAAATTGCAAGAAGAGTTGACCAATACAGAAAATAAAATTTCTTACTCTCGTCAACTCTACAACAGTGTTGTCAGCAACTACAATGTAAAACTTGAAAGTTTCCCAAGTAACATCATCGCAGGACTATTTGGCTTTAAAGCTGCAGACTTCCTTCAAACACCTGAAGAGGAAAAGGCAGTTCCTAAAGTTGACTTTAGTGGTTTAGGTGACTAAGATGTTGTTTGATCAAATTGCGAGCAATAAACGAAAAACCTGGATTTTGTTGCTGGTTTTCTTCCTACTCTTGACCTTGGTTGGTTATGCGGTTGGCTATCTCTTCATGCGCTCAGGTCTTGGTGGCATGATTATTGCCTTGATTATTGGTCTTATCTACGCTCTGACCATGATCTTTCAATCGACAGAGATCGTCATGTCTATGAATGGGGCGCGTGAGGTTGATGAGCAAACAGCCCCAGACCTCTACCATGTAGTAGAAGATATGGCCATGGTCGCTCAGATCCCCATGCCACGTGTTTTCATCATTGAGGATTCTTCTTTAAATGCCTTTGCGACAGGTTCAAACCCGCAGAATGCAGCTGTCGCAGCCACTTCGGGCCTTCTGGCTATCATGAATCGCGAGGAACTGGAAGCTGTTATGGGCCATGAGGTCAGTCATATCCGAAACTACGATATCCGTATTTCGACAATTGCTGTTGCCCTTGCCAGTGCCATTACCCTTTTGTCTAGTATGGCAGGACGGATGATGTGGTGGGGTGGCGCAGGTCGCAGACGGAGTGATAATGATCGCGATGGAAATGGTTTGGAGATTATCATGCTTATCATCTCTCTATTAGCCATTGTTCTAGCACCTCTCGCAGCAACCTTGGTGCAACTTGCCATTTCCCGTCAGAGGGAATTTCTGGCGGATGCATCCAGTGTGGAGCTGACTCGCAATCCTCAAGGGATGATCAATGCCTTGCGTAAGTTGGAAAATAGCGAGCCGATGCATCACCATGTTGACGATGCCAGTAGCGCTCTTTATATCAATAATCCTAAGAAAGGTGGCGGACTTCAAAAACTCTTTTATACCCATCCACCTATCTCAGAACGGATTGAACGTTTGAAACAGATGTAAACAAAATCCAGAGATCGTCTCTGGATTTTTGCTATGTTCAAAAATTATAAATCTTGTAAAGCGACGACTTCCAAACCATTTTCTGTCAAGCGATAGATACTCGTACAGACCTCTTTTAAGAAGCGTCTGTCATGCGAAACAGTGATCAGACCGCCGGGATAGGAGGCAAAGAGTTTTCTGATTTCGGGTTGGGAAGTTGGTGAGAAATTTCGGGTAGGCTCATCCAGAATGAGAAAGTTTGGTTTGCGCAACACTAAATCTACAAGTAGGAGCTTGCCTTGTTGCCCGCCAGATAGCGAGCGGATTTGGTGGTGCATCTCTGGATAGTTGAAATTGAGACTGGCTAGGTGAGATTGGATTTTCTGTAGTTCCTCTTTTTGTCCAGTTTGGCTGAGATAGGCTACTGGAGATAGATCCAATTGCAGCTTTTTATGGTAATCTTGTGGCATAAAACCAAGTGAAATCTCTCTTTTGGCGCTTAGTAGTTGCCGCAACTTGGCTAACAGAGTTGATTTCCCAACACCATTTGGCCCGATGATACCGATTTTATCTTGGCCACGGACCGTTAGTTGTAACTCCTGAGCTAAAATACGCTCGCCAATGGACAAATTTTCTTTTTCCAGTTGGACTAAGACTTTAGAAGATGCTAATGGTTGGATGTCTGAAAAGAAAAGTTGGATTTGTTCCTCTTCAAGTGGTTTTTGGGTCATGGACTGAGCTTCCTTTTCAAAGCGTTTTTCTTGAGAGAGAACAGTTTTCATCTTTTTAGCCAATAGGCGACCAGCAGTACTGTCTTTGGTTGCTCGAAGTGCAGTTTCTACATTTTGCTTAACGCGGCGATGTTTTTCCATGGTTTTGTCATAGGCTCTCTGGTCGTTAGCAGCTTGCTGACTTTGTCTGGCAAAATTAGCCTTTCTCTGCTCACTATAGCGATCATAGTCTAAATGCTCGACTAGTGTTTCTGCTTCTTTCCGATGCTTGACCAGTCGCAAGTGGACAATAGTATCTGCCGTTTGAGAAAGAAAGTCTTCATCATGGGAAATGAAAATAACAGTTTGCCTAATCTTTTGAATCTGTCTTTTTAGCCAATCAACCGTCTCAAGGTCTAGGTCATTTGAAGGTTCATCTAAAAACAGAACCTCAAAAGGTTTGGCTAACTCGTGGATGAGCTGAATTTTCAATGCTTCGCCCCCTGATAGACTGCCAATCTCTTGGTCGCTAGCAAAACGGTCGCTATCAAAGTGCAATTCCTCCGCCAAACGATAAAGAATGCTGTAGTCTAAATCAGCAGAATCCAAAAAGAAGTAGTCATGTAGAGTCCTATTTTTCAGGAACTCGGGGAGTTTTTGAGGAATGTAGGCCAGTGATTGAAGGTCAGACTGGATGTCGCCCTTGATGGTAAAATCAGGTAATGCTTCTCTCATTAAAGCTCGTAGTAAAGTCGATTTACCATTTCCTTCTTCACCAATAATAGCAACCTTTTCTCCGTCTTGGATAGTCGTGGTTAGGTCAGATACAAGATCTCGTAGATCTTTGTTTTGCGTGATAGTTAGATGATTGATTTTTATCATATTGTTGCCCTTTCTAGAATGTCGATAGTGCATAACAAAAAGCTCTACTTTATCTAGTAGAGCCCAAAGTCACTGTCCAAAACTCTATTATCCTCGTTGAAAAACTCGTCAAACTAGCTTGGAGCTGCCTACCCCAACCCAAGAGGAGCATAGCTTTCTAGTTTTTTGATTTTCAATGAGGACAAGATACTAGAAAATCTAGTATAAAAAGAGCACACAATAAAGAGACAAAAACAAGATCTACTAAATAAAGATTCTTTATTTGATAGACTTAGTTGTTCATGTCTCCCTTACCTCCGAGTATTAGTACCTCTATCCTATACCTTTCAGGAAATTTTGTCAACAGAAAACAAGTAATTTCAAACTCTAAAAACCGAAAACAGGCCCATAGAGAGTTAGCACGTGTTTGACATGTTCGTAGTGGAACTTGTCATAGTTTCGCCAAGCAATACGAGCTTGATCGTTTAGTTTTAGGCTCCCTAGTCCAATAAGAAGACTGGTACGTTGGTAAAATTTCTCAAGGTCGATTAAGATACTGTTGTCCAGTTTTTCTGCTGTTTTTAGTTCCTTAAGAGTGGTGTTCAGCAGCTCTTGCAGTCGAAGATCATCAGCTGTTCCTTGTTTACAGCTTTGGTAGCTTTTATTTAACTCGGAAAGGAGTTGGTAAGCTTCAGTGATGAGTGCTTTGTCCTCCATATGAGCATCCTCCTTGCTCTGATGTATTCTTGCCTATAGTATAGCACTAATAGGAAAGTTTGTCATAGTAAATATGTTAAAAAATGAGATTTTAATATCAAAGTTTGGGAGGCTGACTTATAGCCTTTTCATGGTATAATCAAGTGAGTACATCTTTATGGAGGAAATATGAAGTTAAACATTCAAGAAATTCGTAAGCAACCTGAAGGCCTGCATTTTGAACAAGCTTTGGACCTGGCAGCAGACTTGCGTAAACGGAACCAAGAGATTTTAGATGTCAAAGATATCCTTGCAGTGGGGAAGGTACAGTATGAAGACCGTCTGTATTTCTTAGACTATCAGCTATCTTATACCATTGTTCTTGCTTCCAGCCGCAGTATGGAGCCAGTTGAGTTGGCTGAGTCTTATCCAGTGACAGAAGTTTTCATGGAAGTAGCGACCAACCAACTGGACCAGGAAGTTCTTGATGATGACTTGGTCTTGCCTATTGAAAATGGGGAAATAGACCTTGCTGAGAGCGTAGCAGATAATATTCTGCTCAATATCCCAATCAAGGTCTTGACGGAAGAAGAAGAGGCGGGCCAAGGGTTTGTGTCTGGAAATGACTGGCAAATCATGACTGAAGATGAATACCAAGCCCAACAAGCAGTCAAGAAAGAAGAAAACAGTCCATTTGCTGGCTTGCAAGGACTGTTTGATGGAGACGAGTAGATGGTTTTATCTAAGAAACGTGCCCGTCATGTCATAGAGGAAATTATTGCCCTCTTTCCAGATGCTAAGCCTAGTCTTGATTTTACCAATCATTTTGAACTCTTGGTTGCAGTGATGTTGTCAGCTCAGACCACAGATGCAGCGGTAAATAAGGCCACGCCAGGTCTCTTTGCTGCTTTTCCGACACCACAAGCCATGTCTGTAGCGACAGAGAGTGAAATTGCTTCACACATTTCTCGCCTGGGACTGTATCGAAATAAGGCCAAATTCCTTAAAAAATGTGCCCAACAGTTACTAGACGATTTTGATGGTCAAGTGCCTCAGACTCGAGAGGAATTAGAAAGTCTAGCTGGTGTTGGTCGTAAGACAGCCAATGTTGTCATGAGTGTGGGCTTTGGGATTCCTGCTTTTGCAGTGGATACTCATGTGGAGCGTATCTGCAAGCATCACGATATCGTTAAAAAATCAGCTACGCCACTTGAAGTAGAAAAACGTGTTATGGATGTCTTGCCACCAGAAGAGTGGTTAGCAGCCCACCAGGCCATGATTTACTTTGGACGAGCTATCTGCCATCCCAAAAATCCAGAATGTGACCACTATCCCCAATTATATGATTTTAGTAATGTTTAAGGGGACTCTGAAAAAGTTTTTGCTTGATTTTAAGGGTGCTTTGTGCTATAGTAAATGGTAACTAAATAGTCCTTTAAACCTGTCCCGTGAGGCAGGCAAGGAGCGCGATAAAGTAGAAGGGTGAAGTCTATACTGTTTACAGTAGGGCTCGCTTGGCTATACATTTCAAGTCTCCTTGTAGAAGGAGACTTTTCTTTTTGGAGGTTTGTCATGAAGGCAAAAGAAGTTGTAGACGAATTGACCGTCAAACGCGCGATTACGCGAATTACTTACGAGATTATTGAGCGCAATAAAGATTTGAATAAAATTATCCTAGCTGGGATAAAAACGCGTGGTGTTTTCATCGCTCATCGTATCAAAGAACGCTTGGAGCAGTTGGAAAACATCACTGTTCCTGTTGTGGAATTGGACACCAAGCCTTTCCGTGATGATGTTAAAAGCGGAGAAGATACTTCTTTGATTTCTGTTGATGTGACTGACCGTGAGGTTATCTTGGTGGATGATGTGCTCTATACAGGCCGTACTATCCGTGCTGCGATCGATAATATTGTTGGCCATGGTCGTCCTGCGCGCGTGAGTCTTGCGGTGCTAGTTGACCGTGGACATAGAGAATTGCCTATCCGTCCAGATTACGTTGGGAAAAATATCCCAACCAGTCGTTCTGAAGAAATCATCGTAGAGATGACAGAACTTGATGGCCAAGACAGAGTTCTGATTACTGAAGAAGCTTAGAAAGCTGAAGGAGTAGCCATGTCAGAAAACCAACAAGCATTGAACCATGTGGTTTCTATGGAAGACCTTACAGTTGATCAAGTGATGAAATTGATCAAACGAGGAATCGAGTTTAAAAATGGAGCCCAACTTCCCTACGAGAACAAACCTATCGTGTCTAATCTCTTCTTTGAAGATTCTACACGGACACATAAGTCCTTTGAAGTGGCAGAGATTAAGCTAGGATTGGAGCGACTGGACTTTGATGTGAAGACTAGCTCAGTCAATAAGGGTGAGACATTGTATGATACCATCTTGACCCTATCTGCTCTAGGAGTGGATGTCTGTGTGATTCGCCACCCAGAGGTAGACTATTACAGAGAGTTGATTGTGAGTCCGACGATTACAACTTCTATTATCAATGGTGGGGATGGCTCAGGTCAACATCCTAGCCAGAGCTTGCTTGATTTGATGACTATTTATGAGGAATTTGGCCACTTTGAGGGTCTCAAGGTTGCTATTGCAGGCGACTTGGACCACTCACGCGTTGCCAAATCCAATATGCAAATTTTGAAACGCTTGGGAGCTGAACTGTACTTTGCAGGACCTGAGGAATGGAGAAGTCAAGAGTTTGCGGACTATGGACAGTTTGTAACTATTGATGAGATTGTTGATCAGGTGGATGTTTTGATGTTACTCCGAGTTCAACATGAACGCCATGAAAGTGGAGCCGTTTTTTCAAAAGAAGACTACCATGCTCAACACGGCTTGAACCAAGAACGCTATAATCGCTTAAAAGAAACAGCAATCATTATGCATCCTGCTCCAGTGAATCGAGATGTGGAAATTGCTGACCACTTGGTTGAAGCACCAAAATCACGCATTGTCCAACAAATGACCAACGGTGTCTTTGTTCGAATGGCAATCTTAGAATCCGTACTGGCGAGTAGAAACGCCAACTAAAACACAAGACGTTAAAAGACGCCAGTGAGCGTCCACGAGAGGTGAAAATATGACAAAAAGACTTCTAGTATTAGAAGATGGCACAGTTTTTGAAGGTAAGGCCTTCGGAGCAGATATTGATGTAACAGGCGAAATCGTCTTTAACACAGGGATGACCGGCTACCAAGAATCCATTACAGACCAGTCTTATAATGGACAAATCTTGACCTTTACCTATCCTTTGGTGGGAAATTATGGAATTAACCGTGATGATTACGAATCCATCATTCCAACTTGTAAAGGAGTTGTCGTTTTCGAAGAGGCGCGTCGAGCTAGCAACTGGCGCAACCAAATGACCTTGGACGAATTCTTGAAAGCCAAGAAAATTCCAGGTATCTCAGGGATTGATACGCGTGCCCTTACTAAGATTATCCGTAAGCATGGTACGATGCGTGCAACCTTGACCCATGTTGGAGACAGTATGGACCATGTGACGGACCAGCTCCAAGCAACAGTCTTGCCGACAGACAATATCAAACAGGTTTCCACTAAAACTTCCTATCCAGCTCCTGGAGTTGGTTTGAGCGTGGTCTTAGTAGACTTTGGTCTCAAGCACTCAATCTTACGTGAACTTTCTAAGCGTAACTGTAACGTGACCGTCGTTCCGTATTCAACAACGGCAGAAGAAATTCTCCACCTAAATCCTGATGGAGTTATGTTGTCAAATGGTCCAGGTAACCCAGAAGACGTTCCAGAAGCACTGGACATGATTCGTGGTGTGCAAGGGAAAATTCCAATTTTCGGTATTTGTATGGGACACCAACTTTTTGCCATGGCAAACGGGGCGAAGACCTACAAGATGAAATTTGGTCACCGTGGATTTAACCACGCGGTACGTGAAATTGCAACAGGACGCGTAGACTTTACCAGCCAAAACCACGGTTATGCAGTTAGCCGTGAGGACTTGCCAGAGCATTTGATCATTACCCACGAAGAAATCAATGACAAGTCAGTTGAAGGAGTTCGCCACAGATACCAACCAGGTTTTTCTGTACAATTCCACCCAGACGCAGCTCCTGGTCCACACGACGCAAGCTACCTATTTGATGAATTTATCGAGATGATGGAAGCTTTTAAACAAGCAAACTAAAAACGAGTAAAAGCTCGTCGGAGAATTTATGTAACTGAACACGGACGGAAAGCTCGGAATTTAGAGAAACCAACTTGGATTGTCAATCCTTCCTTGATTTCCTAAAATTTAATCGCTTTCTATTCGTCCTTTGTATCTTATTTAATGTCGCTCTGTGAGGCGACGAATAGAAAGGAGAAGATACATTGTTCGCGGAAGTGAACAGGCCCTAAGAACTGTGTGAAAAAGATAAACATCGTCTTGACGCTAAAGGCGTCTGCACCGAGTTTCCTATTTTCACTGTGTTCTTTACGGGCTTTGTATCATAAACTATGCCTAAACGTACTGATATTCAAAAAATTATGGTGATTGGTTCTGGTCCGATTATTATTGGTCAGGCTGCTGAGTTTGACTACGCTGGGACTCAGGCCTGCTTGTCTTTGAAAGAGGAAGGTTATGAAGTTGTCTTGGTAAACTCAAACCCTGCCACCATCATGACGGACAAGGAGATTGCGGACAAGGTCTACATCGAACCGATTACACTCGAGTTTGTGACACGTATTCTCCGTAAGGAACGTCCAGATGCCTTGCTACCGACCCTTGGTGGACAAACTGGTCTCAATATGGCCATGGAATTATCTAAAAATGGTATTCTAGATGAGCTTGGAGTAGAGCTTCTGGGAACTAAATTATCTGCTATTGACCAGGCTGAGGACCGTGATCTCTTTAAACAATTGATGGAAGAGCTTGAGCAACCAATTCCAGAATCTGAAATTGTCAACACAGTGGAAGAAGCTGTTGCTTTTGCGGCATCAATCGGCTACCCTGTTATCGTTCGTCCAGCCTTTACCCTTGGTGGTACTGGTGGTGGTATGTGTGCCAACGAGGAAGAACTACGTGAAATCGCTGAAAATGGGTTGAAACTGTCACCTGTTACCCAATGTTTGATTGAACGTTCGATTGCAGGTTTCAAGGAAATCGAATACGAAGTTATGCGCGACTCAGCTGACAATGCCCTCGTTGTTTGTAACATGGAAAACTTTGACCCAGTGGGGATTCACACAGGGGATTCCATTGTATTTGCCCCTGCGCAAACCATGTCAGACTATGAAAACCAAATGCTACGTGACGCGAGCTTGAGCATCATTCGTGCCCTCAAAATTGAAGGTGGATGTAATGTTCAGTTGGCTTTGGACCCACACAGCTTTAAGTACTATGTCATCGAAGTAAATCCCCGTGTATCGCGTTCGTCAGCCCTTGCTTCGAAAGCAACAGGTTACCCAATCGCCAAATTGGCTGCCAAGATTGCGGTAGGGTTGACCTTGGATGAAGTGATTAACCCAGTTACAGGTTCAACCTATGCCATGTTTGAACCAGCCCTTGACTACGTAGTTGCCAAGATTCCACGTTTCCCATTTGACAAGTTTGAAAAAGGTGAGCGTCGTCTTGGTACCCAGATGAAGGCAACTGGGGAAGTTATGGCAATTGGTCGTAACATCGAGGAATCACTTCTTAAAGCTTGTCGTTCCCTTGAAATTGGGGTGCACCACAATGAAATGCCAGAGCTTTCATCTGTATCAGATGATGCCTTGATTGAAAAAGTTGTTAAAGCCCAAGATGACCGTCTCTTCTACGTATCAGAAGCCATTCGCCGTGGCTACACACCAGAAGAAATTGCTGATTTGACCAAGATTGATATCTTCTATCTTGATAAACTTTTGCATATCTTTGAAATTGAGCAAGAATTGGGTGCCCATCCACAAGACATAGAAGTCTTGAAAACTGCTAAACTTAATGGTTTCTCAGACCGTAAAATTGCTGAACTATGGGAAACGACAGCTGACCAAGTTCGCCAACTTCGCTTGGAAAATAAGATTGTCCCAGTTTACAAGATGGTCGATACCTGTGCAGCCGAGTTCGACTCTGAAACGCCATATTTCTATTCAACCTATGGCTGGGAAAATGAGTCTATCAAATCTGAAAAGGAATCCGTTCTTGTCCTAGGTTCAGGTCCAATCCGTATCGGTCAAGGGGTTGAGTTTGACTACGCAACCGTTCACTCTGTTAAGGCTATCCAAGCAGCTGGTTACGAAGCCATCATCATGAACTCAAACCCAGAGACCGTTTCTACAGACTTCTCGGTATCTGATAAGCTCTACTTTGAGCCATTAACTTTTGAAGATGTTATGAATGTTATTGACTTGGAGCAACCAAAAGGGGTTATCGTTCAGTTCGGTGGTCAAACAGCCATCAACCTTGCGGAGCCTTTGGCAAAAGCAGGGGTGACTATCCTTGGTACGCAAGTCGCTGACTTAGACCGTGCCGAAGACCGCGATCTCTTCGAGCAAGCCCTTAAAGACTTGGATATTCCACAGCCACCAGGACAGACAGCAACCAATGAAGAAGAAGCAGTACTTGCAGCTCGCAAGATTGGCTTCCCAGTACTCGTTCGCCCATCTTATGTCTTGGGTGGACGCGCCATGGAAATCGTTGAAAACGAAGAAGATCTTCGTTCTTATATGCGTACAGCGGTTAAGGCTAGTCCTGACCATCCTGTCCTTGTAGATTCTTATATCGTTGGGCAAGAGTGTGAAGTTGATGCCATTTCAGACGGTGAAAATGTCCTTATTCCTGGTATCATGGAACATATCGAACGTGCCGGTGTCCACTCAGGTGACTCAATGGCCGTTTACCCACCACAAACCTTGTCTCAAAAGGTGCAGGAAACCATCGCAGACTATACCAAACGCCTAGCAATCGGTCTTAATTGTCTTGGGATGATGAACATCCAGTTTGTCATCAAGGACGAAAAAGTCTATGTTATTGAGGTCAATCCACGTGCCAGCCGTACGGTGCCATTCCTTTCTAAGGTAACTAATATTCCTATGGCTCAGGTAGCGACTAAGCTCATTCTTGGTCAAAGTCTTGAAGAACTTGGCTACCAAGATGGCCTTTATCCAGAAAGCACTCGCGTTCATATCAAGGCGCCTGTCTTCTCTTTTACGAAACTAGCCAAGGTAGACAGCTTACTAGGTCCTGAAATGAAGTCAACAGGTGAAGTTATGGGTTCTGATACAACTCTTGAAAAAGCTTTGTACAAGGCTTTTGAAGCTTCTTATCTTCACTTGCCAACCTTTGGAAATGTGGTCTTTACCATCGCTGATGATGCCAAAGAAGAGGCCTTGGACTTGGCTCGTCGTTTCCAAAATATCGGCTATGGTATCCTCGCAACAGAAGGGACAGCAACCTTCTTTGCCAGTCATGGACTCGAAGCCCAACCTGTTGGTAAGATTGGTGACGATGAACAGGATATCCCAAGCTATGTCCGTAAAGGAAAAATCCAAGCGATCATCAATACTGTCGGAACCAAACGAACTGCTGACGAAGATGGTGAGCAAATCCGTCGTTCAGCCATTGAACACGGTGTGCCCCTCTTTACAGCTCTAGATACGGCAGATGCCATGCTCAAAGTACTAGAAAGTCGTAGTTTTGTCACAGAAGCGATCTAGTTGAGAAATATTTTTCACAGTTTTAAAGCCAGCGTCAAAAAACGCTGGCTTTTACAATACTGATATTGCCTATTTCAACTATCATTTCTTTTATTAGGAATCATTCTAAAATGTGATATAATAAGGGTGAATTGGAAATAGGTAAACTATTTTCATCATTCTTTCAAAAAAATATTCTATTAAGAAATATGTAAAGACAGATTAGAAAGTGGGAAATCCCTATGTCCTCTTATGAAAAAGTCTCTCTTTCTGAGATCAATCAATCTATTGAGACTCCAAATAACAATCATTTTTGGCAAAATCTAAAAGCATTCTTAGGACCTGGTGCACTTGTGGCAGTTGGCTACATGGATCCTGGAAATTGGATCACCAGTGTGGTTGGTGGCGCCTCCTACAAGTACAGCCTTTTATTTGTTATTTTAATTTCATCCATCATTGCTATGCAGCTACAACAGATGGCTGGGAAGCTCGGTATCGTGACTAGGATGGACCTAGCGCAGGCCACAGCTCATCATGCTCCCAAGTGGCTTCGCTATAGTTTGTGGGTGATTTTAGAATTAGCTTTAATGGCGACAGACTTGGCTGAGGTTCTAGGTTCAGCGATTGCCTTAAATCTTTTGTTTAAAATACCGATTATGATTGCTATCCTCTTAACCGTTTTAGATGTGTTTCTTTTGTTGTTGTTGATGAAATTTGGTTTCAAAAAAATTGAAGCTATTGTTACGACCCTTATTTTAACCATATTAGCCATCTTTACCTATCTTGTGGCCTTATCCAATCCAAGTATCCAGGGGATCATTGGTGGTTATTTGCCAACTTCAACTTTATTTGAAACACCGTTACCGGGTCATGAAAGTCAATTGACCTTGGCTCTAGGGATTGTAGGAGCGACAGTCATGCCCCATAATCTCTATCTCCATTCCTCTCTATCCCAAACAAGGAAAATCAATCACAAAGATAAGAAGGATGTTCGAAAAGCAGTTCGCTTTATGACCTGGGATTCAAATCTTCAGTTGTCCCTAGCCTTTATTGTCAATTCCTTACTTCTCATTTTAGGTGCCTCCCTCTTTTTTGGTCATGCATCTGAAATTTCAGCTTTCTCCCAAATGTACAATGCTTTACAGGATTCGACAATAGCAGGAGCGATAGCCAGCTCAACCTTGTCAACTTTATTTGCTCTAGCCCTCTTAGCAAGTGGTCAAAATTCGACCATTACAGGCACTTTGACAGGACAGATTGTCATGGAAGGTTTCTTACATCTAAGATTGCCTCAGTGGCTTATCCGTATCGGTACCCGTATTTTTGCCTTGCTACCTGTGATTATAGTCGCCGTTTTATTTGGGTATCAAGAAAAAACCTTGGATCAGTTATTGGTCTATTCACAGGTCTTTCTTTCAATCGCTCTTCCGTTTTCAATTTTCCCCTTGATTTATCTAACCTCTAAAAAGTCACTGATGGGAGAATTCACCAATGCCAAGTGGAACACAATCCTAGGTTACGCAGTTTCCATTATCTTAACCATTCTCAATATCAAACTTCTTTTTGATATTTTTTAAACTTGTTCAAATTAGTTTTCGGTACTAGCTTGAAGCTTGATATTGAGATAATAGCAGTGGTTGGTTCATTAAAACATAAAAAGAAGTAAAAAAAAAGAACAGTGGTAACTGTTCTTTTTATGATTATTTGAGACCGTATTTTTTGTTGAAACGATCCACGCGTCCATCTGCTTGAGTGAACTTTTGACGTCCAGTGTAGAATGGGTGTGAGTCTGATGAAATTTCCACACGGATCAATGGGTAAGTTTCGCCTTCAAACTCAACAGTTTCGTTAGAGCGTTTAGTTGAACCGCTAAGGAATTTGTAACCAGTAGTTGTGTCCATGAAGACAACTGGGCGATATTCTGGATGGATATCTTTTTTCATTTTGCAATATTTCCTTTCTGCCATGGTCTCTTTGCGAGCCATAGATTGTTACCATACTAGTCTATCAGATTCTGATAAGTTTGGCAAGTCTTTTCCCTGATTTTATTAAAAATCTTGATAAAAAATCACTCCAGTGTTTACTGGAGTGAGGGTAGAAGAATGATTAATTCTCTTGATTTGGAGCTTTTTCTTCTTGTTGATTTTTTACTTCTGTTTCTTTTACTGGTTCTGCGTTTTCTTCTGCTGATTTAGCCTCTTTTTCAGTTTCAGTAGGTTCTGTTTCCGTTGATTCTGTTACAGTTTCAGCTTCAGCCTCTGTTTCTGTTGGTTCGGCTACTGGCTCAGCTTCTGTTTTTGTTTCAGATTCAGTAGTTTCTTCTTTTACTGGTTCTGCGTTTTCTGCTACTGATTCAGCCTCCACATTAGCTGGTTCCTTAGCTTCTTCTGTTTGCTCGGTTTCCTCTTTAGCAGTCTCTGTTTTCTCAGCAGTAGTTTCTTCTTTTTTACGTTCTTGAGATTCTTTTTTGATTTCTTCGACTGCAGTTTTAACGGTAGAGCTTGTTACACGTCCGACAGTTTGAGCAAAATCTTTACCAGACTCAGCTAATTCAGTAAATGACTCTTTTGTAATTTTACCACCTGACATTGCCAAGAGACCAGTTACAACAAGTGCAATGCTAGCAAGAATAGCCAAAATCAAACCAAAGCCGATTGAAATGCCATATCCACCAAAGTTAGACATGTACTTATTTACATTAAAGAGACTATTTAGTGTGACGAGAGTTGCAATTGCACCCGCAACAATGACACCAATTGAGAACCCTTTAGACATTGCTTTATTCATATTATTCAAGCATGCAAGAACAATAGACACAATAGCCGCGATAATGACAAACCAACCATCACCTTGGTAACCATTCACGCTATAGGACCCAAAAGAACCTGCATTTAAACTAGCCCATGGCAAGAGTGAACCAAGAATGGCTACTCCAGCAGAAATGAGAATATACAAACGATTTTTTTCCATTATTAAGTCTCCTTTTATTCAGTTTGATTTATTATACCATAAACTGAGGTACAAAGAAACCGTATATTTTAAGAATCTAGCATATAAAAGGCCAAGAAAATTCTTTCTTAGCCTTGGTGAATCTGTAGAGCCTCTTTCAGTTCTTTATATATTTGTTCGTTTTCTTCTAGACTATAGGAATTGGCGCCACTGGCTAATGGATGCCCTCCCCCGTCATGTCGTTTGGCTATCTCATTGATAGGGGTGATTTTACTGCGCATTCGCACACGGAAGTGGCCATCAGCTTGTTCAACAAAGATAGCCCAAGCCTTAACAGTATCAATTCGACCAGGTGCCCCAACAATCGCTGCTGTTTCAGCATCCGTAACCTTATATTTTTCCAAGATGTCTTGAGTAAGCAGAACGCGTGCAGCCCCATTCTCATCAACTTCTAAGTGATCATAAACATACCCTTGCAATTTTGCAATCTTGAAGCTCATGGTATCCATTTGACGAGACAGTCCAGCAAAGTCAAAATCAATTTCTCGGAGCTGGCCAGCTATTCTAAAGGTACGGGCACTAGTTGAAGGGTAGAGAAAACGCCCTGTGTCCCCGACAATTCCTGCATAGAGAAGTCGTGCCGCTTCACTAGACAAAGTTAGCTGATTTTCTTGAGCAAATAATGCAATCATCTCACTGGCGCTGCTTGAACTTGTATCCACCCAAGATAGGTCACCATAGATGTCATCATTTGGATGGTGATCGATTTTGATGGTGAAATTAGCTTGTTCGTAGCGTTTATCATCGATACGAGGACGATTCGCTGTATCACAAATAATAGCAAGAGCTCCTTGGTAGTCATTGTCTTGGACAGTATCCATTTCCGCCATCCAGGTTAGAGTTGGTTCGTTATAACCGACTGCTTTGATGGTCTTTTCTGGAAAATGGTGTGTGAGAAGAGCTTTTAAACCTACCTGACTCCCTAAGGCATCTGGATCTGGTTTCATATGACGATGAATGATAATGGTATCGTATTCTTTGATTTTCTCTAAAATTTGCTGGCAAATTTCCATAAATAACCTCAATTCTTTCTCATTTCATTGTAGCACAAGAATTTTTATTTTTAAAATGAAAAAGATATGATATAATGGAGAAAGATAAATTGAGGAGGACGATATGGCATTAGCAAAAATTGTATTTGCCAGTATGACCGGTAATACCGAAGAAATTGCAGATATTGTAGCAGACAAATTGCGTGACTTGGGCTTGGATGTCGATGTGGATGAATGTACGACTGTTGACGCTTCAGACTTCTTGGAGGCAGACATCGCAATCGTTGCGACTTATACTTATGGAGACGGAGAATTGCCAGATGAGATGATGGACTTCTACGAAGACCTAGCAGATCTCAACTTGAATGGCAAAATCTATGGAGTGGTCGGTTCAGGAGATACCTTCTACGACGAATTCTGTAAAGCTGTTGATGACTTTGATCGTGTATTTGTCGCGACAGGAGCAGAAAAAGGTTCAGCGTGTGTTAAAGTGGACCTCTCTGCCGAAGAAGAAGACATCGAACGTTTGGAACAATTCGCAGAAGAATTGGCTGCAAAAGTAGGATAAGAATCAAACTGCGCTGACTGGAAGAAGTCAGTGCGTTTTTTTATTAATTATTTTGGGATTTTACTAGCCTATTTGGTAGCTTTTTGATACAATAATTCAAATAAAGGAGGAGATGCCATGGATTTAGATATTATTCGGCAAGAAATTGATCAAATCGACGACCAAATCGTTAAGCTCCTAGAAGAACGAATGCATTTGGTTGAGGGAGTAGTTGCCTATAAGAAAGCCTCAGGAAAACCTATTTTAGATACTAAGAGAGAAGAAGTTATTTTTGAGAAAGTCAAAAATCGAGTAGAAGATAAGCGCTATCAGGAGACCATTGTTGCAACTTTTTCAGACATACTCAAACGTTCGCGTGATTATCAGGATCAAAACATTAAATGAAAAAAGAACAATTTTATCCGCTAGGGATTTTTCTAGCTGCAATGGTGGGAGGCCTTGCCCGCTATCTCATTTCCACTTGGTTACCAGCTAGCCCAGACTTTCCTTGGGGGACCCTTCTCGTCAACTATCTGGGAATATTCTGCTTGGTCTATCTGGTAAAAGGCTATCTGGCCTATAAGGGAACCAGCAAAGGCTTGGTTTTGGCGCTGGGGACGGGATTTTGTGGTGGCTTGACAACTTTTTCTAGCCTAATGCTTGATGCAGTAAAACTGCTTGATACCGGGCGTTATTTGAGCTTGGTAATCTACCTAGTATTGAGTATTGGCGGAGGGCTTTTATTTGCTTATTGTCTAGGGAGGAAGAAATGGTAGTATTTTATCTAGCGCTTGCTTGTGGACTGGGTGCCCTTGTCCGTTATTTCTTTTCCCGTTATAATCATGGGTCAGGACTACCACTAGGAACACTCATAGCCAATCTTCTAGGTTGCTTTTTGATTGGATTATGCTACAACCATGTGGAGTCCAAGGAAGTCTATACCATCCTAGCTACAGGATTTTGTGGAGGTTTGACGACTTTTTCAACTTTGAATGAAGAGCTACAGAGACTGCTTAGTGACAAGAAGGTGTTTTACAGCTATTTTCTCTTAACTTACTTAGGAGGTTTAGTAGCGATTTTTTTAGGAATTCTGCTATAAATTTCTTTACTTTTAGGTGGAAATTTGGTAAACTGTATCTTGTGTGTAATGGACATACAAAAATACAGTTTATCCGCTGAGGAAGGTTCCTCAAGATTGACAAAGATAGGAGAAAAAAATGAATCCATTAATCCAAAGCTTGACTGAAGGTCAACTTCGTACAGATATCCCATCATTCCGTCCTGGTGACACTGTTCGTGTACACGCGAAAGTTGTCGAAGGAAACCGTGAACGTATCCAGATTTTTGAAGGTGTTGTTATTGCACGTAAAGGTGCTGGCATCTCAGAAAACTACACAGTTCGCAAAATCTCTAACGGTGTAGGTGTTGAGCGTATCTTCCCAATCCACACTCCACGTGTTGAAAAGATTGAAGTTGTTCGTTACGGTAAAGTACGTCGTGCGAAATTGTACTACTTGCGTGCTCTTCAAGGTAAAGCAGCTCGTATCAAAGAAATCCGTCGTTAATTCGACTAAAAAACTCTGCTCACCCAGCAGGGTTTTTCTCTAGCTCCCTTAGTTCAATGGATATAACAACTCCCTCCTAAGGAGTAGTTGCAGGTTCGATTCCTGCAGGGGGCAGTAAACTAGAAACAAAACACTGGATAACCAGTGTTTTTTCTTTGACCAAACTTTAAACATTTAATATGATATCCATGGTGTGGTATAATAGGAGAAAGTATCAGTGCTTATTTGAAGGGGAATTTCTCTCCTTATTATGAGTATTAGGATTTAGTTTTCTGAGAAAAATAATGATGTTTGAGTAAAGAAGGAAATGGAATGAAAATTTCTGGGACAAGTGGTAACGTTACTTTTGACTATGAAAATGGCTATGTTCTAAAAGCAGAGGGAGAGTTGTTGACTGATGGTAGCTTTATTGTATATAGGTCAAGCATACAGAATTGGGAACCAACTTACAATCACATTCTTATCACACAGAACGAGATAGATAAACTTGTCGAGGAAGTGAACTCCAGGATGACGGAGCAATCAATTCAGATCGAATTTATCTGAGTTAGAGTAGGAGAAGAATGATGAAAATCGATTACAGTGAACAGATGCTTACATGGGAATGGGATGGTTGTGTAATAAAGATAGAACTACCAGATATCATTCATGCGGAATATCATAAAGATGAGAACATGGTGATGGTTTATAGTGGAGAAAACTTTGTAAGCAAAATCATTTTCTACTTTAGTTTAGAAGGAAAACTGTTAGGGAAACAAAATCTACTAGAAGGAACCCTAGATTGGAATCATAATGGCAAACATCAGATTGGTTTTCATCATTTACATCATCTTCGATTTAGTCCTAAATATCAGCGTATCTTCAGTATATTTCGCTCATCCAGCGATTTTGACCTTCCATCAGAACTAGAGGTTTATAATTTAGAAGGTGAGAGAATCGACCAAATTGAATCTCCTGCAGGGTATACAATGCTATACATTTCTGAGATAAGTAAGAAGAAACTGAGAATTGTATGTGAAGCTCTTAAAGAAGATTGTTTTGATAGTTCTGGTCGAAGTGATTTCTATTTTAATGTGGATTTAGAAACTAGAAAATGGATAAAAGATGGCATCGCCTATTAAGGAAGAGAAATAGAAGACGGATTTTTATGATATTTTATGCTGAGAGATAATTGCACTAGGAGAATACAAATGAAACCAACAAAACTACAATGGGAAGATGTTATCCAGTTTGAAGAAGTAAAAGGTTATGGAAAATCCATCTGGAGAAATGATAACAAGTATTATTTAGTTTCAGAAGAGGGAACCGTAGCTTCTTGGTTAGTTGTCTATGAATTACCACAAGAATTATTTACCTTACTAGATAGTGGAGAGCGGACTCTACTTGAAATATCTTGGAAGGTTCAAAACGATTGTTGGCCACCGACGGAAGAAGAAAAGAAAGCTAGTGAGAAACGATTCATAGAAGAGAGTCCCACATCATTAATTGATTTACCTGAAACTAGAGAGTTATTTACTCAGGAAGAGCTTGAAAGATTAATTCCAATTGCTGAGCAAATGTGGATTGACTGGAGAGGCAAACTTCCAGATGATTATGTATCACCACTTAAGTAAGGAATGTATAAATGAAACCAACAAGACTACAATGGGAAGATGTTATCCAGTATGAAGAAGTAAAAGGTTACGGTCAGCATATCTGGAAAGATGAGGACAAGTATTATTTAGTTTTAGAAGAGGGAACCGTAGTTTCTTGGTTAGTTGTCTATGAATTACCACAAGAATTATTTATCTTACTAGAGAGTGGAAAACGGACTCTACTTGAAATATCTTGCAAAGTTAAGCACGATTATTGGCCACCGACAGAAGAAGAAAAGAACGAAATTAGAAAAGATAGAGCTAGAAAAAAGCCAATTGTGCTGATTTCCAACCGTAAAAATCAGTTGCTTTTTAGTGATAAAGAACTTGAAATGCTTATTCCCCAAGCCGAACAACAATGGATAGAATCAATGGGCAAAGTTCCAGATGATTATGTATCGCCACTCAAGTAAAAGAGATATATAATGAAACTGAATTCCAGATATTAGAGAGCTCTAATCCAGTTCACTGAAGCTATGAAAAAGCTTATATCATTTGATTATGGTTAGAAAGGGAGTGGAAATGATAGAAAAGAGAAAACATTATAAAGAACTAGTTCATCTAGGAGAATTTAAGAACAAATTAGTCTATTATGACTTAAAGGCAAAGAAATTGTATTTTTCAATTTCAGAAAGAATTTCTAAGAGTCAACAGTACGTTATACTTTCCCTGGTGTTGTTCGTTCTTCATTTTATCAGATTTCTGAATGTTTTGACAATCTTCAGTATACCTGCTCACAAGTACCTTTATTTGATTTTATTCTCTTGTATTTCCTTGCTTTTCGGGAAATTGCTGGATATCTATTTTAAGAAAGATTTGGATTTGTATCCTGCTCTATTTACAGATTTGGAGTACTTAGAATTCTTAGAGGTAGTAAAGAAAAGTGGAGCTGTTGTTTCTTCCGTAATTCGTGGTAGCGTTATTAGTTTGTTAGTATCTTTAGTCGTCTTCCTGTTATATCCTAGTTTTTTGCCATTATTTTTCCACTCGATACTTTTGTTTATTCTCTATTTGTGTATAGCAAATAATTTGCATAGGTGAAAGAGGGTAATGGGTAGCTTGATAAGAAATGTACGCACCAACTAGATCTTTTTTGCCTATGATAAAGAAGAATTAAAAAAGTAAAGAAAGTTGATTTATATGACAACAGAAATATTGCAATACAAAAATTGTACGGTATTAAAAAACAATAATGATTATCAGATTCTGTGGAGTAGAGGGAAAGAAATGCTTAATTTTCCCATTAGCCAGGAATTAGCAGAACGTGTTTCAAAATCAGAAAAAGACTCTTTAGAGGTAATGTTTTATTGTGAACATCATCGTTGGCCAGAGAAAGAAGAGTTAGAGGATTATAATCATTCAGATACGATTGTACATAAAGGCGATGGATTTGTTGTATATGAGACAAATGGTTATTACGAAATTGGCTTCTTTAAAGAAATTGGAGGAGCCATGGGTCCAGAAGTTTGCTATCCTATCAATAAGGAACTGATGGTTAAAGCATTTGAATCTTCTAGGGGAGCATATGAAGTCATGATTTATGCTGAAACAGGGCGCTGGCCCTTAAGTAAGCAAGATGATATTGATAGAAACTACATACGTAATCATCCTGAAACTATGCTATCAAATATAGAAGATCAACGTGAGTTGTTTGATGTTGAAGAGTTTAAAGCTCTTGTAAAAAAAGCCATCTCTTCAGAACTCAAGCCAACTGAACTTGATGCTATTGGTACAGTTGATAATCATTTAGAGGTTCTTCTGGTGGATTCAGTCGGCTGGCAGGAAGAGATAGAAACAGTTCATCTTGAAATTCTGCAGGAAAAAATTAACAATTATATCTACTTCCTCGAAAGCAAGCAGTATGTAGAGCGATATGGTGATAAGTTTGACAAAAAAGTCATCCATATCACATTCCAGTACTCTCCATCTGATAACGGATTGGCCTTTCTTGCGGCGGTTCAGAAGGTGTTACAACCCACAGATATGAGTTTGAAGGTGGAATTGCCGGAGTAAAGAGGGAGCGGAAACGCTCTCTTTTTGTGGTATAATGAGACTATATTTATAAAAAGATTATTTAGCATTTCTAAATAGCGAACTACTTATGCCAACGATTGACACAACGGGGCATTCTTACGATGATTTTCTATCTGCGATTGAACGTCAAGGCTATTATGAAATCAAAAATCCACGTGTCTATAAGCCTGGCACTAATGAAACTGAGCAAGTTGAGGGGATTTTTAGAATTAATCAATGGAGTAACTAAATGAAAATATATGAATTACCAGAGCCTAAAGATTATCAATCTTTTATTAATTTTTATCGTAATGTGATGGAAGAAGGGAAAGAGGAAGAAGCTTTTTTAGGCACAAATCCAAAATATCGTATATGGCAAAGGGACTCTTATGAACTTGATAGTACAGATATTGGAGTATTAATGGAATATTGCTTATTCCCTCTGTATGCAGAAGGTGATAGGGATATAGTGAGAAGAACCTTTGAAATCTTAAAAGATTTTAGCTTATCGGTTGACCTAGTCAAATTAGATAAGGTAACTGATTATATTTCTATGCAAGGCAGTCGTTTAAGAAGATATACAAGCCTTCCCTTTGTTATTGAAACAGATGAGTTGGTAAGAAATATTATAGAAAGTATTTCAAAATTATAAGATGAACAGAAACGTACTTATACCTATGAAAGACTATGTAATGTATTAGACCGTAGTCCGTTATACAGACAGTGTGATGAAGAAAAGGTAGAGAAGATTCTTAAGGAATTCAAGGAAAAATACTACAATCCACCTAAGGTAGTAGAAACCATTAAAACAGTTGAGAAAATTGAACTAGACGTTACGAGTATAGATGCGATGGGTGTTTCAGATGACCATCTAGAGTTGTTGTTGATTGATGAAAACAAATGGATAGAATCTCTGGAAGAAGAACACTTGTTGAAGCTTCAAGAAAAACTCAATAACTATATCTACTTCCTCGAAAGCAAGCAGTATGTAGAACGATACGGTGATAAGTTTGACAAAAAAATCATCCATATCACATTCCAGTATTCTCCATCAGACAACGGTCTAGCCTTCCTCGCAGCTGTTCAGAAAGTATTGCAACCCACAGATATGAGTTTGAAGGTAGAATTGCCTGAGGATGACACTTTACCAGAGAAGAAGAACTTATCAGTAAATGTAAGTCATTCAAATCATGATCAAGAAAAGGTATCTCAAGAGCGATATCTCCAGATTAAAAAAGAATATAAAATTCGCTTAGGATTAGTGATATTTCTATTTACTATATTTGCAATACTAAGCATAGTACTCATTTTTAATCTTTCTAGATTTATCCCACTTGCAGCAACAGCTATGGCAACAGTTGTGCCTTTTAATCATTTTCTGCTAGTTCCGCTATGGGAACAAAAAAAAGAGATAGAAGAGGAACATCCTGAATGGAAGAAACTGAGTACAAGTGGCGTCAAAGTTCCTTCGTCAGAATCGAGTAAAAGAACTTTGGCGTGTATAGGAACAGTTGTAGCCTTATTCTTCTCTTTTGCGATACTCTACAGACCGGTTAAAGCGAATAAGCCAATACCTAGTATTGAGGAAATCAATAAGATACCAAAATTGGACCGCAAAACACCTAAAACATCAAGCTCTTCTAGTTCTGAAAGAGCTAACTCTTCAGATTCTGGAGCATCGTCTTCTACTGAAGAGAGCACGAAAGCAGAAAGTTCAGGAACGGAATCTTCAAAAGAAGAGACACATAACTATGATTTCCATCTTCCCGGAGTTGATGATGAGGAATTGCGTAGAGTCATTGATAGATCCAAAAAAGATTTTAGAGAGAACCATGCTAAAGAACAGACTACGGAATAGATAGATATAAAAGTAGAATTACTAGCTTAATTGAGGGAGCGAAAACCGCTCTCTTTTTGTGGTATAATGGAATATGTGGAGGGTTAGTATGCGTAAAGAATATCTAGTTTACCAAAATAAAGTATACTCTAATTTTGTGAATTATATAAATGACTATATCCTTCTTTCAGAAGATCCGGCAATGTTGAAAGAAGGATATTTCCCCTATAGTTCCTATATAGATGGTGAAGGAGAAGGTCTATATGGGAAGCTTGTGCCTTATAGTGAGGTTAGTCAGAGGTATTCGGTTTATGATCGTGTTTTGTATAAAGAACATGAATTTACAATTGCTGGTTACAAGCATGGGGATGATGATTTTACAGCACCCGATTCTTATGTGCGACTATTGGTTTTTGATAAAGAATTTCTAATTGAAAACAATTTATATGATGATGCGGAATTATTGGATGTTAAATATGGCCAGACCATGTATGCATCAGGAAAAATCCCTGTCAGCGAAGTAACGATTCTACGTCGTAGAAAGGATTTGCCAGTAGACCGAAGGAGAAAAATATGAAATCAGTTAATTTTACAATAAAAAGCAACCAATCACTAAGAATTGGTGAGGTGCTTCAAGCAGAACTTTTTGAATGTTACAGCGTTTCCGCTAAGGATGCAGGATTAAAGCCATCTGCAGACTCTCTTATTTCGGATTTCCATTCTGTTCAGTTTGGGGTTAAAGAGAAGTCTAGTTTAGGGTTCCGTCTATCTTTTGATCGTCAAGCCTATCAGGTATCTGTCCCAGATTTGGCGACAGCTTCTGATTGGACTGGGGCCTTGATGTTCTTGAAAACCTTGCTCATTCTCTTAGATGTAACTGTATGTGAACATGATGGTGTGGAGTATAATAAAGATTCTATTCTAGAATTTCATTTCACAGATATTTTCTTATCAGCTCTTTCAGAATTGACTAAGGAAGTAAAAGTCCATCCTATAGTAGAAGTTATGGGAGTGAAACGTCCTATTTACATCAATGAACTCTACCTAGGGCAGATTATCCATGTGCCGGACGAGCAACTCTTAAATAGCTATGACCAGCGTTTGCGCTTTACCCAACAGCTAAATGCTTATTACTCTGAGCAGCAAGTTTTTAAAGTAGAGCAAAATGGAGAGGACATCATTATCCCTATCAATTATCTAAATAGTGAAGGACGAACAATCTTACCGGCTCAACCAGAGCTAGAACCTCAATATTTACAAGAGTATCGAGGAAGTAAGGTTGCAGTTGCACGACTATTTATCATGACAGCCGATGGGGAAAAACTAGCCGAGGTTCCTTATCGACAGTTCTTAGAGTCGTTGACTGAGGGCATCTATATGCTAGATGCCAAATACGTTCTTGTAGACCCAATTTCTCCTGAAATGTTGCAGAAGTTATCACAAAACTAACATTCTAAGAAACTGATTCGTCTGTTCAAGATTGAAAAGTTACCATCTGATAGTTTTTTTCAGGTGGTTTTCTCTTTCCTTAAGTTCCCCATTTTATTATTTCTGTATTTATTTTATGCTATAATAAGACAAAGTTTTAATATCATCATTCAACAATAGACTGAGTAAATACCTAGAAATAGGCAGAATAAATCAATGGAGTAACTAAATGCAGACGTATAAATTGAAAAATAAAGAAAATTATAAACACTTTGTCAAACATTATCTAGAAGTGATGAGAGAAGGAAAAGAAGCTGAAGCTTTTCTTGGAGAGGACGTTAGGTATCGTTTTCAACAACGAAACTCAATGATAACAGAATACACTGATATTCAGGTGCTGCTGGAATATTGTTTATTCCCTCTGTATATAGAAAGTGATAAAGATATAGAGAGAAGGACATTTGAGATATTAAAAGAGTTTTCTTTAAGTATTGATGAAAAGAAAATATGGCAAGTTACGGAATATTTATTGATTCAAGATTTCGTTCTAGCGGAATATAAACCCCTCCCTTTTGAAATTGATACAAGAAAATTAGTTCCTCTTATACTTGATACAATAGAAAAACTTCCTAGCGAGTTAAAAACTAGTGGATATTACAGTCGATTGATTGGAAATATTAAATCAATTCCTTCTTTCAAGTCTTATGAGGGGGAAAAGGTAGAGAAAATCCTTAAGGAATTCAAGGAAAAATACTACAATCCACCAAAGGATATCAATTTGTAGGAAAGTGAATGTGGCTGTGGCGATAATGGAGAAATTTTGATGACAAAACAGGAACTAGCGAATTTCATTAGTAAACATAGAGATAAAATAGGGACATTTTATATTGCGCTTGATGAACGATTTGAAGGTCAATTTACCTTGGGATACTATTACGATGAGAAGTCTAAACAATATAAAGTATATGAGGTTAATGAGCGCCAAGATATCTGGATAAGAGACGAATTTAAAAATGAAAGTGATGCAATAAATCGACTTTATCGTTTGATAAAAACAACATTTTGGATAAAAGAATCTCTTATTCAGTTAGATGTTTCAGAAATTGATGCAATCGGAACGAGTGATACAAACTTGGAACTTTTATTAATAGATGGCAATCTTTGGCTTCCAGATACTGAAGAAGAACATCTTTTGAAACTTCAAGAAAAACTTAACAACTATATCTACTTCCTCGAAATCAAGCAATATGTGGATCGATATGGCGATAGCTTTGACAAAAAAATCATCCGTATCACATTCCAATATTCTCCATCGGATAATGGACTAGCCTTTCTCGCTGCGGTTCAGAAGACATTACAGAATACAGATATGAGCCTGAAGGTAGAATTACCTGAGTGACAAAGAGAGCGGAAACGCTCTTTTTTATGTTATAATAGGCATAGAATGTATAGGAGAAAGAGATGAAGGAAAATAAACGCTTATTTTGGGTTGTTAGTGTGATGTTAATGGTCCTGACTCTTTATACACTGACTGGATGTAGTTTGGGTGGTGAAACCATTCCCAAAAACAGAACAAAGGAACAGTACGAATTTGAAAAAACGTTTGAGCCTATATTTAAATTTTTAGAGCAAGATAAGAAGGATTTTAATGGATTAAAGCTTTACAAAAATAGTATTTATATAGAGAGTGGAAACGTAGTAAAGGATTATAAAGTATTCTTAGATACTAGCCAATCTGACATTAAGGGTGACTATACAATAAAAATTGGGGATAATAAAGAAACAGTTCCTGTTACTTACTCTAATGGGAAGTTAAATTATGGGTCGGAGGTAACTCCTTTATATGATGAAGAAATTCTTAATTTGGTAGTACAAAGAGATTATTTCGCTTCCTTGAATATAAAAGAAACCTTTAAGAGTGCTGAAACTGAATTGAGCGATATTATCTACCAGCCTGAAAATCATTCTGACCTCTATAAATATCTTAAAAATAAGTACGACATGCCAGAAGATACGACCTGTCGAATAATATTAGATTACTCTAGTGGAACAATCTATGGAATTTCAATACTAATGGAATCTAAGGATGAGGCTGTTCAAATAGATTTAACTATATTTAAACAACGGGAGGATAATCAATGAATGAAATTGAAAAAAGGAACCGTCGGGTTGAAAGGTAAAGCACTATAAAAGCTGTTTTATAACTGATTTTTAATGAGCATCAGGAGATATTATGTTAAAATCGAACAAGTGGATATTCCTTGCAATTTCCGTTCCCTTTATTATTATTGGTTTGTCATATTTGTTAATTAGGATACCGATTGGGAACACTGGTAAGTTTATTCATGATCATGCGGATTCTATCAAAAGCGAAATTATTGCAGACATAGACAGTCAAGGGCAATATATAAAGTCAGTGACGCTTTTACCAGGTTCTGCGAGGGGAGGCTTTGATAATGGTGGAGATGTAGGTGGAAATTATCATATTTCCTTTACAGCCTATGCTAATAATAATCGCAAGCAGTCAATGAAAGTAGAATTATACTTTCCTGATGCTGGTATAGGTCCTTTTACATTTATAAAACCCAATCCTTATAAATCTCCTGAAACTATGAGGAGATGGTACTTATCAGTAGTAGAGGTATCAAGTGACCCCTCGTGGGATTGGAAGCGAGAGCAAGATAAATTGACTGAAACTATGAATAAACTTGAGAGCAAGAGCAAGGATGCCTCCAGGCAAGTTGAAAAAGAAATTATGATTCGTAATCTTAACAGATGGCTACAAGAACATGAGGAAAATTTCAAACTAGCTATCCAAACAGACCTGTATAGAAACGACCCAGAATTGGAACAGAAATTAGGAAAGATTCAAAGTATCAGTGTAAGTGAATATCAAATGTACATTCCTTCGACAGGTAGCGACATTAGTTTTGATGTTCGATTTGAGAAATATCCTGAAGAAGTAGCTACTATAAACGTTCGCTTGCATTCCCAAGGGGAACAATCAGTTTTTAAGGATCCCTCAGTAGCTGCAACTATTAGTTTTGAAAGAGAACGTTTTGTTATAAAAACTGTGTACGACTCCAAGCTATTTCCAATTTTTAATCAAAGTCGATTTGGTAATAGTAATGGAGAAATATCTTATGAACTCCCAAAAGATTATGAAAATCAATTTTTAATTCCTTAACTTTCAAGCAAGCTATTATGCTTGCTTTATCTTTATGGCTTCAAGCCATAAGAGTAAGAACGACAAATCGATGCATGATAGAGGAGATTCAAGCTTATATCTTTTCCTTGTAGACATGGGATACTGATGTTTTCAAGTATAAAGGAGTAAAAATGATGCTAGCTATTTGTATAGATTCTATAGGTGACAAGTCAGGAACCTATAAGTTGTTAAGAAATTATTCATCCTTGCCTTTCTCTTTAATTCAATCCAGAATAGAAGATCATGACACGGTAATAGAAGTAGACATGTTAGATTTGGATGAATTGAAAAAGGTTAGAGCACTCATCCATGAGTTGAGTGCTATTGGGACTATGGTTACGATGAGAGATTCGACTGGTATTATCACCTTAGAATTTTTAAATAATATTATTTCTACCTTCGAAGAGATTGCGGCTGAAAGAGAAGAATTAGATGCTCTGATGTTTGAGGAGGAAGAGTGATTGTCACCTTTTCCAGTGAATCATACATTCCCAAGATAATTTTTAGTAATAAAAGGAAAATCAATGAAAGATAATAAAAATTTGTTGCTCTTTCTACAGGAGTTGATATACGGTCTTGTAGATTTTATCAGTGAGAAAGAATATAAGGAATTTGTCTTTGACTCCTTAAAACTTTCAAAACAGGAGCTTGATAAAGAGAGTGGGTTTTGTCCAGATGATTTATACAATCGATTGGAAAATATGGATGAGCAGGATATCTTGACATTTCAGATGCTAGATAAGAAAACCAATCCACTAGTATGGAACTGTATCGCTAATTTCTTTGTCTTAGTTTGTCATTATTCTTATATGGCTTCGGGGGAAGTCTACCTGCCACAAACGATAGAAAGTGTCGACGAGGACACACTGGCTGTTCTTGCCTTAAGCTACAAACAAATCCTATCTGAAAACAGTGAACTCATTTCACAAATATCTGGGCCAGAAATAGAAGGATATTTAAAGGATGAGCTCGTTAAAAACTACTTTGGACCACTATTTTTATCTGATGAGAACGAATAGGCTATTCGTTCAAGTATAGATCAGGAGAGGATATGCTTACGAGTTATTTTATGTTGATTTTTGCTGAAGCAATTGCAAACCGTATGGAAACGCAATATACTTCACATATTCGAAACGCCTTGGATGCGTGTTGGAGTTTTTTGGAGAATAGAGATAAAAGGGGAGAGGAACTTTATCACCTTTTAGATGATGGGACAGACTTCAGTGGAATATTTATCTACATGCAGTTAGATGAAAATGAAGCGAATGGTCTCTTGTGGGACAACATTAGTTATGCAATAGGTGTGACTGCTAAAGAAGCTTTTGAGTTTGAAAATAAGAAGGAGCTTCCTTCTCCCTTGGAAAACATTGAACCGGAACTACTTGATGTCTTTATTGATAATTTAAAAGAGATTAGCATGGATCTTTATCATCACGTCGAAACAGTAAAAATTTTCATCAATAAAAATCCATACCCATCAAGAGAATCTGCCCTAAAAGAACTAGATAGACTAGGATTACTTAGATGATTTGAATAGATGATTTGGCGAAAATTCAAAAAGAACACCCCGGAAGTTAGAGTGTCATCTCTACCTTTTGGGGTGTCGTTTATTTTTAATAGTTAAGCATTTTAAAGTACCCACGTACGGATAGCATGGGCAACGCCAGATTCATCATTTGTTTTGGTGATGTATTTGGCGATTTTTTTGAGTTCTGGATTTCCATTTTCCATAACAACGGGATTTCCAACGACTTCCAGCATGGTGCGGTCATTCTCTTCGTCACCGATCGCCATGGTTTCATCTTTGGTCAATCCGAGTTTTTCAGCTAGATGGGTAATAGCTGAACCCTTGTCTACATTCTTTTTAAGGAGTTCGAGGTAGAAAGGAGCAGATTTGTTGATGGAGTAGCGCTCGTAAAATTCTGCTGGAATTTTTTCAATCGTAGCGTCGAGAATTTCTGGTTCATCGATAAACATACACTTGACGATTTCCTTGTCAGCCATTTCTTCAGGAGTGCGGTAGAAGATGGGCATGCTGACGAGGGTTGATTCGTGCACCGTGTACTTTCCGATATTGCGATTGGCAGTATAGATACCGTCCTTGGTAATAGCGTGCATGTGGACACCGAGCTTGCGACTGAGAAATTCCATATCCAGATAATCCTCATAGGTCAAGGATTCGCTGATAATCTCATGGCCAGTAGCAGTTTCTTGGACAAGGGCACCGTTGAAGGTCACGACATAGTCACCTTGGTCTCTTAACTGCAAGTCGTCCAGAAGTTTGGCAACACCTGCGATAGGACGACCCGTTGCAATCACGACTTTGACGCCAGCTTCTTTGGCATCTTGGATGGCAGAAAAGACTTCCGGAGTGATTTCTTTTTTACTGTTAACCAGGGTACCATCGATATCGACGGCGATTAGTTTAATACTCATAAATTTCCTCTATTCGTTCTTATTTGGGGTAAAATGATCGTTCTCAATCAAGTGTAAAAATTGCTGGGTGATACTTGCGAAGATGCTATTTTGGTCCAACATTTCTTTCGGGAAATAGAAACGATTGTCTCCATGGCGACTGCCAGCAAGGGATTGGACGATAGGAGACAGGCTAGAGAGTTCAGCCAGTTCTCCATTTTTTTGTATAATCTCAATCTGTGTCCGTGGATTTTCAGATTCGGGACGATAGATATCATAAGGGAGGTCAAAGTTCTTATGAATGGCAGTATAGTAGTCTGGATCAAAACCGATTTCTTCAACCAGTTGTCTCATGGTTGCGAGTTGGTCTTGGTCTTTTTCTGAAAAAGTAATGGATTTAAAGACCTTGCGGTTGACAAAACGTTGCGACAAGTCGGCTAGTATCTTGTCAGGACTGGTCATCCAGAGTTGGAAGTAGGTATTCATCACGCCGTCATCAAGTGCCAGATAATCAGATAGAGTAACTTTCTTTTCAAAAAAAGGTAGCAAATGAGGAGAAGTGCGTGCAAAGAAGTCCTTGTCTTCAGGATAGAGTTCCTTAGCGCGTTTGAGGAGATTCTGTAGAAGAACCTCCATGGCGCGTGTTGCTGGGTGGAAATAAACCTGCATATACATCTGGTAGCGACTGAGAACGTAGTCTTCGATGGCATGCATGCCGTTGCGCTGAAAGGCGATCCCATTTTCGACAGGACGAATGACTCGGAGGATGCGAGTCAGGTCAAATTCCCCATAAGATGCTCCTGTAAAATAAGAGTCGCGCAATAGATAGTCCATGCGATCCGCATCAATCTGACTAGAAATGAGCTGCACGACCTGCTTGTTAGGATAGGTATGGTCGATAACACTGGCTACCTTTTCTGGGCAATCTGGCGCTACTTGTAGCAGGACTTGGTGAATCTCTGTCTCAGGACTTTGGATGATTTCCTGAGTAATGGCTTCATGATTTGTATCAAAAAGATTTTCAAAAGTATGCGAGTAGGCACCATGCCCAAGGTCGTGTAGGAGAGCAGCGGTCATGGTCAAGAGAGACTCAGCAGGATCCCATTCTTCAGGGTATTTTTCTTCAAAAATCTCCGTGATACGTCGAGCAATCTCATAGACTCCCAAACAGTGGGAAAAGCGACTGTGCTCACCACCATGGAAGGTATAACTGGAAGTCCCTAGCTGTTTGATACGGCGAAGACGTTGAAATTCTTTTGTATTGATCAAGTCGTATATGACCTGATTATTGACGTGGATATAGTTGTGAACTGGGTCACGGAATACTTTTTCGTTCATATGACCATTATAGCAAAATCCTGCTCTTTTTGGTAAAATAGTAGGACAAGAGACAAGAAAGAGGATTTGATGTGAAGATTCGGATGCGAAATACGATTCAGTTTGATGAACAATTGGAAGTCATTGACCAACTCTATGACGTGGAAGTGCGTGAAAAGGGAGATTATCACTATCTGCTTTTCTACAATGAGGAAAAAGAAAAAGTGGTTCTCAAGTTTCATAGTCAAGAACTGGTGATGACCCGTTTCTCGAGTCCCAAAACCATCATGCGTTTTCTAAAGGATAGTGATAGTTTAGCCTATATTCCGACTCCAATGGGGATGCAGGAGTTTATCATTCAAACGAATCACTATGAATTGGATGGGCAAAAGATTGAATTAGCCTATCAACTGCAAAACCAAGAGGGACACCCCTTTGCCAGCTATCAATTAGAAATTACTTGGGGATAAGAAAAAGGTTGGCGGAAGCCAACCTTATTTGATATAGAGTTCTTGATTTTTTAGGACAATTTCACGAACACTTGCGAATTTCTTGAGTTTTTTCAGTTCTTCAGGATGGGTTACCAGAGTGATAACATAGCCCTCCTTGCCCATGCGACCTGTACGACCAGCACGGTGGGTATAGGTTTCCATATCTCTAGGGACGTCGAAGTTGACAACACATTCCAAGCTATCAATATCAATCCCACGAGCCAAAAGATCAGTTGCAAGGAGTAGGGTTAGCTGCTTGCCTTTAAACTTTTCTAAGATGACTTTTCGAAATTTAACATTGACATCGCTAGCGAGGGAAACAGCCAAGATATCGCGATACTGTAATTTTTCTTCTGCACTTCCAAGGTCTGACAAGCTGTTAAAGAAGACCAGACCACGGAAATCCTCTACATGTGCTAGTTTTCGTAGCATGTCCACTCGGTGACGTTGGTCTACCTGCATGTAGAAGTGTTGGATGTTGTCCAGTTTTTGATCAGAGAGATCAATAGTGCGCGTGTTTGGTGCAATCTTTTCTTGGTCAAACTTGGTCGTCGCACTCATGTAGATGAGTTGGTGGTCACGAGGTGCGTAGTGGGTGATTTTCTCGACAAAGTGAATTTGAGAATCATCGAACAATTGGTCAAATTCATCCAGAATGATGGTTTCTACATTCATCATCTTGATTTTTTTCAATTTAATCAACTCAAAGATACGGCCAGGTGTTCCAATCAGAATTTCTGGTCCTTTTTTAAGACGTTCAATCTGGCGTTTCTGACTCGAACCTGATAAGAAGAGCTGAGCAGTTAAGCCGATAGCCTCTGACCACGTTTTACATACATCAAAAATCTGTCCAGCTAGTTCTGTATTTGGTGCTAGGATCAAGAGTTGCTGGGCTTTTTTCTTTTGTAGTCTGAGAAGACTTGGCAGGAGGTAAGCTAGGGTCTTACCAGTTCCTGTCGGGCTTACTCCCAGTAAGTTTTCTCCAGCTAGTATAGGCTCAAATAGTTGAGTTTGAATGGGGGTAAATTCTTGGAAACCGAGTTGGTCACTCAATTCCTGCCATTCAGTCGGTAGTTTGGTTTTCATTTTTCTGCCTCAAATCTAATGCCAGCAGTCTGGCGCATGGTATAGAGTAAATCATGAACAGAGCTTGCATCATCCAGCCAGTTCTGGTAGAAAGTCTGGTCTGGTTGCTGGATCATCTGTGCAAATGCAGCAACTTCCTCAGTCATCGTATGGGGAGCTTGTTGGATAGGGAGCTGGATTGGATTTCCTTGGTGGTCGCTAAAAATAGCTGAGCGGACATGTTCAATCGTGTTAAGGGTCAAGGTTCCATCTGCTGTGTAAATCTCACAAGGAAGATTGGAAGTAATGTTTTTTCCTGCCTTGATATGAACTTGAAAGTCAGGGTAGAAGAGGATACCATCGCCATTTAGGTCAATGCTATTGTCAAGCTGTTGAGCCTGATAGGTCGCGTCCTGAGCCTTTCCAAAGAGACGAATAGCAGCGTAGAGGGGATAAATCCCCAAGTCCATAAGAGCTCCACCAGCAAAACGGTCTGAAAAGACATTGGGAGTCTGTCCAGCCAACAAGTCAGGCATCTTGGAAGAATACTTGGCATAGTTGAAATCTGCTCCCAGCACTTGCTTGTCTGCTAAAAAGTTTTTGATAGTGGTAAAAGCTTCTTCGTGGTAATTACGAGCTGCTTCAAAGATAAAACAGTGATTTTTCTCAGCTGTTTGTCTCAAATCTAGCCATTCATGTGGCTGAGTGACAGCTGGCTTTTCAAGAATGACGTGTTTCCCAAAAGACAAGGCTGCTTTGGCTTGAACAAAATGCAAGGAGTTTGGACTAGCGATATAGACTACATCAAAGGAGCTCTTGAAGAAGTCTTCTACTTGATCAAAGAGTTGGATATCTTGATAGCGAGAAGCAAAGGTTGCTGCTGTTTCTATCTTTCTAGAATAGACAGCGACCAGCTGGTATTCTCCGTTAGCATGGGCTGCTTCTATGAAATGATGACTGATAGCCCCTGTTCCGATGACACCTAATTTAAGCATAAATACTCCTTTTCCGACTTCAAATCCTTCCTTCATTATAACATAGAAAAGAAGGACTATCCAACAGATGGTAAAAATTTTCAAATGGGCTACGCATTTTTAGGAGAAAGTGGTACAATATTGAAATGAGTAAATGAAACTGAATTGGGAGAGAAAATGAGATTATTACCAATAAGAAAAATATCACGTCAGTCTAAGCGACTAGCGCTTTTTTTGACTTTTTGTGCAGGATATGTCGATGCTTATACCTTTATCGTGCGAGGGAACACCCTTGTCGCTGGACAGACTGGGAATGTGGTTTTTCTTTCTGTAGGACTTATTCAACAAAATGTATCGGATGCCAGTGCCAAAGTAATGACCTTGTTTTCCTTTATGATGGGTGTCTTTTTTCTGACATTGTATAAGGAAAAACTACGAATTGTTAAAAAGCCGATTTTGTCCTTGATTCCACTTGCAGTCTTATCCCTAATTATAGGCTTTGTGCCGCAAACGGTTGACAATATCTATCTCGTACCGCCCTTGGCCTTTTGTATGGGACTGGTGACAACAGCCTTTGGAGAAGTGTCAGGTATTGCCTATAATAATGCTTTTATGACGGGCAATATTAAACGAACCATGTTGGCTTTTGGAGATTATTTCCGGACCAAGCATACGCCTTTTCTACGAGAGGGCTTGATTTTTGTTAGCTTACTTAGTAGTTTTGTCTTCGGAGTTGTTTTTTCAGCTTATTTGACGATTTACTATCAGGAGAAGACAATTCTAGGTGTTCCTCTTATGATGAGTATCTTTTACTTCAGTATGCTTTTTGCTTCTTGGAGAAAAAAAGGGAAAGAAAAAGCTTAAATTTGATTGATTTCGCTTGTAAGAAAAAAGAAGATATGCTATACTTGAAGAGTTGACTATGCACAATCCTGTGCAACCGCACGAACATCGTTTGCTCATCGTATACAAAATTTAAACTTTGTTATACTTAGAGCTCTTCTTTTAAGTGGTTCGTCCCACGATGCTAGGCGAGTCTTCACAAAAATACGGGGAAACCCTAAAAATCATAGGAGGTGCATAATGAGCACATACGCAATTATCAAAACTGGCGGAAAACAAGTTAAAGTTGAAGTTGGTCAAGCAGTTTACGTTGAAAAATTGAACGTTGAAGCTGGTCAAGAAGTTACTTTTAACGAAGTTGTTCTTGTTGGTGGTGAAAACACTGTTGTCGGAACTCCACTTGTTGCTGGAGCTACTGTAGTTGGAACTGTTGAAAAACAAGGAAAACAAAAGAAAGTTGTTACTTACAAGTACAAACCTAAAAAAGGTAGCCACCGTAAACAAGGTCACCGTCAACCATATACAAAAGTTGTCATCAACGCGATCAACGCTTAATTTTAAGGAGAACACATGATACAAGCAGTCTTTGAGAGAGCCGAAGATGGCGAGCTGAGGAGTGCGGAAATTACTGGACACGCCGAAAGTGGCGAATACGGCTTAGATGTCGTGTGTGCATCGGTTTCTACGCTTGCCATTAACTTTATCAATTCCATTGAGAAATTTGCAGGCTATGAACCAATCTTAGAATTAAACGAAGATGAAGGTGGCTATCTAAAGGTTGAAATACCAGCGGATCTTCCTTCGCACCAGAGAGAAATGACCCAGTTATTCTTTGAATCATTTTTCTTAGGTATGGCAAATTTATCGGAGAACTCTTCTGAGTTCGTCCAAACCAGAGTTATCACAGAAAACTAACACGGAGGAAAACATTATGTTAAAAATGACTCTTAACAACTTGCAACTTTTCGCCCACAAAAAAGGTGGAGGTTCTACATCAAACGGACGTGATTCACAAGCAAAACGTCTTGGAGCTAAAGCAGCTGACGGACAAACTGTAACAGGTGGATCAATCCTTTACCGTCAACGTGGTACACACATCTATCCAGGTGTAAACGTTGGACGTGGTGGAGACGATACTTTGTTCGCTAAAGTTGAAGGCGTAGTACGCTTTGAACGTAAAGGTCGCGATAAGAAACAAGTTTCTGTTTACCCAATCGCAAAATAAAAAGGTCCAGTGAACCTTTTTATCCCGAGCCTTGGTATTTTAAGGCGAGGAAGCTAGAAGTAGCATTAAATAAGGCTTTCCGAGTTTTCGGAGAGCCTATTTTTTTGTTTTGATACCCATAACTCTTTGTTACTAGTGTAGATGAATTTTGTGAGCGACATTATTTTTCCTAGGTGGAAAACTTCTAAAATATGGTATAATGAACAGATAGAGAAGTTGGGGGTAAAAGATGAACATTCAACAATTACGCTATGTTGTTGCTATTGCCAATAGTGGTACTTTCCGTGAAGCTGCTGAAAAGATGTATGTTAGTCAGCCGAGTTTGTCTATTTCTGTGCGCGATTTGGAAAAAGAGCTAGGCTTTAAGATTTTTCGTCGGACGAGTTCGGGGACTTTCTTAACCCGTCGTGGTATGGAATTTTATGAGAAAGCGCAGGAGTTAGTTAAAGGCTTTGATGTTTTTCAAAATCAGTATGCCAATCCTGAGGAAGAAAAGGATGAATTTTCCATTGCCAGCCAGCACTATGACTTCTTGCCACCAACGATTACGGCCTTTTCAGAGCGTTATCCTGATTATAAGAACTTTCGTATTTTTGAGTCTACCACAGTTCAAATATTAGACGAAGTGGCGCAAGGACACAGTGAGATTGGGATTATATACCTCAACAACCAAAATAAAAAGGGCATCATACAACGGGTTGAAAAGCTTGGTTTAGAAGTTATCGAACTAATTCCTTTCCAGACTCACATTTATCTTCGTGAAGGGCATCCTTTGGCACAGAAAGAGGAATTGGTCATGGAGGATTTAGCTGATTTACCAACGGTTCGTTTTACTCAGGAAAAGGATGAGTATCTATACTATTCAGAGAACTTTGTCGACACCAGCGCGAGCTCCCAGATGTTCAATGTGACCGACCGTGCTACTTTGAATGGTATTTTGGAGCGGACGGATGCCTATGCGACAGGTTCAGGGTTTTTAGATAGTGACAGTGTTAATGGCATCACAGTCATTCGTCTCAAGGATAATCTAGATAATCGCATGGTCTACGTCAAACGGGAAGAGGTGGAGCTTAGCCAAGCTGGGACTCTTTTCGTTGAGGTTATGCAAGAATATTTTGATCAAAAGAGGAAATCATGAAAAAAAGAGGAATAGTAGCAGTCATTGTACTGCTTTTGATTGGGCTGGATCAGTTGGTCAAAAATTATGTTGTCCAGCAGATTCCACTGGGTGAAGTGCGTTCGTGGATCCCCAATCTCGTCAGCTTGACCTATCTGCAAAATAGAGGGGCAGCCTTCTCCATGCTGCAAGATCAGCAGTGGTTATTTGCTGTTATTACACTGGTCGTCATGGTAGGTGCCATTTGGTATTTACATAAACACATGGAGGATTCTCTCTGGTTAGTTTTTGGACTGACTTTGATAATAGCGGGAGGTCTGGGCAACTTTATCGACAGAATGAGTCAAGGTTTTGTGGTGGATATGTTTCACCTAGACTTTATCAACTTTGCGATTTTCAATGTTGCTGATAGCTATTTGACAGTTGGTGTCATTGTTTTATTGATTGCAATGCTTAAAGAGGAAGTAAATGGAAATAAAAATTGAAACTGGTGGGCAACGTCTAGACAAGGCTCTGTCGGACCTGACAGAATTGTCACGCAGTCTCGCGAATGAACAAATCAAGGCTGGACAAGTTTTGGTGAATGGGCAAGCCAAGAAAGCAAAATACACTGTCCAAGAGGGGGATATCGTCACCTACCATGTGCCAGAACCAGAGATTTTAGAGTATGTGGCTGAGAATCTGCCACTCGAGATTATCTACCAAGATGAGGATGTAGCCGTTGTTAACAAACCTCAAGGCATGGTGGTCCATCCCAGCGCCGGTCATACAAGTGGAACCTTGGTCAATGCCATCATGTACCATATCAAGGACTTGTCAGGTATCAATGGTGTTCTACGACCGGGTATCGTTCACCGTATTGATAAGGACACATCTGGTCTCCTTATGATTGCTAAGAATGATGAGGCCCACTTAGCACTCGCGCAAGAACTCAAGGACAAGAAGTCTCTCCGTAAATACTGGGCGATTGTTCATGGCAATCTGCCCAATGATCGTGGTGTGATTGAAGCTCCGATTGGTCGTAGTGAAAAAGATCGTAAGAAACAGGCAGTGACTGCTAAAGGGAAGCCAGCAGTGACTCGTTTTCAAGTCTTGGAACGCTTTGGAGATTATAGTTTGCTAGAGTTGCAACTGGAAACAGGACGTACCCACCAAATCCGTGTTCATATGGCTTATATTGGCCATCCAGTCGCTGGTGATGAAGTCTATGGCCCTCGTAAAACCCTGAAAGGACATGGACAGTTTCTCCATGCCAAAACTCTAGGTTTTACTCATCCGAGAACAGGTGAAACCTTGGAGTTCACAGCAGATATTCCAGAGATTTTTAAAGAAACGCTGGAAAGATTGCGTAAAGCTGAGAATAGATAAAAGAGTTGAGATGACTGTCTCAACCTTTTTATTTCAAGTCTTTTCTATTTTAAAGTATTCATGTTATAATGGATAAATATGAAGAATCGGAGTGAGAATATGAAGTACAAACGAATCGTCTTTAAGGTGGGGACCTCCTCCTTGACAAATGAAGACGGGAGTTTATCAAGAAGTAAAGTAAAGGCAATTACCCAGCAATTGGCTATGCTGCATGAGGCTGGACATGAGTTGATTTTGGTGTCATCTGGGGCAGTTGCCGCTGGATTTGGAGCTTTGGGTTTTAAAAAACGTCCGACCAAGATTGCAGATAAACAAGCTTCGGCTGCAGTTGGTCAGGGACTTTTGTTGGAGGAATACACAACCAACCTCCTCATGCGCCAGATCGTTTCTGCACAAATCTTGCTGACACAGGACGACTTTGTGGATAAGCGCCGTTATAAAAATGCCCATCAGGCCTTGTCTGTATTACTTCATCGTGGTGCAATTCCTATCATTAACGAGAATGATAGTGTCGTCATTGACGAACTAAAGGTGGGTGATAATGACACTCTGAGTGCCCAGGTAGCAGCTATGGTTCAAGCGGATCTTTTGGTTCTCTTGACGGATGTGGACGGCCTCTATACTGGCAATCCCAACTCGGATTCAACAGCCAAACGTTTGAAGAAAATCGAGACTATCAATCGTGAGATTATTGATATGGCTGGTGGAGCAGGTTCATCAAACGGTACTGGGGGCATGCTGACCAAAATCAAGGCTGCAACTATTGCGACGGAGTCAGGTGTGCCAGTCTATATCTGCTCTTCTATGAAATCTGATGCCTTGATTGAGGCAGCTGAAGAAACTAGGGATGGTTCCTTCTTTGTTGCGCAAGAGAAGGGACTTCGTACCCAGAAACAATGGCTGGCCTTCTATGCTCAAAGTCAGGGAACGATTTGGGTAGATGGTGGAGCTGCAGAGGCACTTTCAAAAAACGGGAAAAGTCTCCTTTTATCGGGTGTGGTAGAAGTGGAAGGAAACTTCTCTTACCACGATATTGTCACAGTGGCTGATAAAGAAACAGGTCAATCTCTTGGAAAGGGACGTGTCCAATTTGGTGTCTCAGCCCTAGAAGATATGCTCCGTTCTCAAAAAGCTAAGGGAGTCTTGATTCACCGTGATGACTGGATTTCCATCACTCCTGAAATCCAGCTGCTCTTTACAGAATTTTAGAGGTGAACGATGGTAAGTACACAAGAACAATTTGAACAGGTACAAGCTGTTAAGAAATCAATCAATACTGCCAGCGAAGCAGTGAAAAACCAAGCCTTGCTAGCTATGGCTGATCATTTATTGGCGGCTACTGAGGAGATTTTAGTGGCAAATGCCCTCGATATGGCAGCGGCCAAGGGGAAAATCTCAGATGTTATGCTAGATCGTCTTTATTTGGATGAGGGACGTATAGAAGCGATGGCAAGAGGGATTCGTGAAGTGGTTGCTTTACCAGATCCTATTGGTGAGGTCCTAGAAACAAGTCAGCTTGAAAATGGCTTGGTTATTACCAAGAAGCGTGTGGCCATGGGGGTTATTGGTATTATCTATGAAAGTCGTCCAAATGTGACGTCTGATGCGGCTGCTTTGGCTCTCAAAAGTGGCAATGCGGTCGTTCTTCGTAGTGGTAAGGATGCCTACCGAACTGCTCATGCTATTGTCACAGCTTTGAAGAAGGGCTTGGAGACAACGACCATTCATCCAAATGTGATTCAACTGGTGGAAGATACCAGCCGAGAAAGTAGCTATGCTATGATGAAGGCCAAGGGTTATCTAGACCTTCTCATACCTCGTGGAGGCGCTGGTTTGATCAATGCTGTGGTTGAAAATGCTATCGTGCCCGTTATCGAGACAGGAACTGGGATTGTCCATGTCTATGTGGATAAGGATGCCGATGAAGACAAGGCTCTAGCCATCATCAACAATGCTAAAACCAGTCGTCCTTCTGTCTGCAATGCCATGGAGGTCTTGCTAGTTCATGAAGACAAGGCAGCAAGCTTCCTTCCTCTCTTGGAACAAGTTCTGGTTACAAGTCGGAAAGAAGCTGGACTGGAACCAATTCAATTCCGCTTGGATAGCCAAGCAAGTCAGTTTGTTTCAGGTCGAGCAGCTGAGGCCCAAGACTTTGACACCGAGTTTTTAGACTATATCCTAGCGATTAAGGTTGTGAGCAGTTTAGAAGAAGCGGTTGCGCATATTGAAGCCCACAGTACCCATCATTCGGACGCCATTGTAACAGAGAATGCCGAAGCTGCGGCTTACTTTACAAATCAAGTTGACTCTGCAGCGGTTTATGTCAATGCTTCAACGCGTTTCACTGATGGAGGTCAATTTGGTCTTGGATGTGAAATGGGGATTTCGACTCAGAAACTGCACGCGCGTGGTCCAATGGGCTTGAAGGAATTAACTAGCTACAAGTATGTGGTTACTGGTGACGGACAGATAAGGGAGTAAGAGATGAAAATTGGATTTATCGGTTTGGGAAATATGGGAGCTAGTTTGGCCAAGGCTGTCTTGCAGGCCAAGACGGGTGAACAGATTCTCCTTGCCAATCGCAGTCAAGCAAAAGTAGATGCTTTCATCGCCAATTTCGGTGGCCAGGCTTCCAGTAATGAAGAAATTTTTGCAGAAGCAGATGTGATCTTTCTAGGAGTTAAGCCTGCTCAGTTTTCTGAAATCCTTGCTCAATACCAGTCTATCCTTGAAAAACGAGAGAGTCTTCTTTTGATTTCCATGGCGGCTGGATTGACCTTGGAAAAACTAGCTAGTCTTATCCCAAGTCAACATCGTATCATTCGCATCATGCCCAATACTCCAGTGGCTATCGGTCAAGGGGTGATTAGTTATGCCATGTCAGCAAACTGTCTTGCTGAGGACGGTGAACTCTTTTGTCAGCTTTTATCCAATGCGGGTCTATTGGTTGAGCTTGGGGATGACTTAATTGATGCGGCGACAGGTCTTGCAGGTTGTGGGCCAGCCTTTGTCTACCTCTTTATCGAGGCTTTGGCAGATGCAGGTGTTCAGTCAGGATTGCCAAGAGAAAGGGCTTTGAAAATGGCAGCCCAAACAGTAGTCGGAGCTGGACAAATGGTCCTCGAAAGCCAACAACATCCTGGAGTATTGAAAGACCAAGTTTGCAGCCCAGGAGGTTCGACTATCGCTGGTGTAGCAAGTCTGGAAGAACATGCCTTTAGAGGTACAGTCATGGCCGCAGTTCATCAAGCCTATAAACGAACACAAGAACTAGGTAAATAAGAGGTTGGATGACTCCCAACCTCTTTTTATGGTCGATTGAATAGAGAAGACGCAAAAAGATTGTCACAAAAACCTATTTTTTTGATAGAATAGAAGGTAGAAAAAAAGAAATGAGTTAGACATGTCAAAAGGATTTTTAGTCTCTCTTGAGGGACCAGAGGGAGCAGGAAAGACCAGTGTTTTAGAGGCTCTACTCCCCATTTTAGAGGAAAAAGGAGTAGAGGTGCTGACGACCCGTGAGCCAGGTGGAGTTTTGATTGGGGAGAAGATTCGTCAAGTGATTTTGGACCCAAGTCATACTCAAATGGATCCTAAAACAGAGCTCCTTCTCTATATCGCAAGTCGCAGACAGCACTTGGTGGAAAAAGTTCTGCCTGCTCTTGAAGCTGGTAAGTTGGTCATTATGGACCGTTTCATCGATAGTTCCGTTGCTTATCAGGGATTTGGCCGTGGCTTGGATATTGATGCCATTGATTGGCTCAATCACTTTGCGACAGATGGCCTCAAACCTGATTTGACACTTTATTTTGACATTGAGGTGGAAGAGGGGCTTGCTCGCATTGCTGCCAATAGTGATCGGGAGGTCAATCGTTTGGACTTGGAAGGTTTGGACTTGCACAAGAAAGTCCGTCAAGGCTACCTTTCTCTTCTGGAAAAAGAAGGAAATCGCATTGTCAAGATTGATGCCAGTCTTCCTTTGGAGCAAGTTGTGGAAATTACCAAGGCTGTCTTGTTTGACAGAATGGGCTTGGCTAAATGAAACAAGATCAACTAAAGGCTTGGCAACCAGAGCAGTTTGACCGCTTTGTCCGTATTCTAGAACAAAACCAGCTCAATCATGCCTACCTTTTTTCAGGTTTCTTTGGAAGCTTGGAAATGGCGCAGTTTTTGGCTAAGAGCCTCTTTTGTAGGGATAAGGCAGGCGTTTTACCATGTGAGAAATGCCGGAACTGCAAGCTGATTGAGCAGGAAGAATTTCCCGATGTCACTTTGATTAAGCCGGTCAATCAGGTCATTAAGACAGAACGGATTCGAGAATTGGTGGCTCAGTTTTCCCAAGCAGGGATTGAAAGCCAGCAACAGGTCTTTATCATCGAGCAGGCGGAGAAAATGCATCCCAATGCAGCCAACTCTCTGCTCAAGGTCATCGAAGAACCTCAGAGTGAAGTTTACATTTTCTTCTTAACTAGTGATGAGGAAAAAATCTTGCCGACAATCCGTAGTCGGACCCAGATTTTTCACTTTAAAAAGCAAGAAGAAAAGCTCATCCATCAATTAGAACAAGCAGGTCTAGTCAAGAAAAAAGCAACTCTCTTAGCCCAGTTTAGTCAATCGAGAGCTGAAGCTGAAAAGTTGGCTAATCAGGCAAGTTTTTGGACTATAGTTGATGAAAGCGAGCGCTTACTAACTTGGTTAGTAGCCAAGAAAAAAGAGAGTTATTTGCAAGTTGCTAAATTGGCTAGCTTGGCAGATGACAAGGAGAAACAAGACCAGGTCTTGCGAATCCTCGAAGTTCTCTGTGGACAGGACCTCTTGCAAGTAAGGATTCGACAGATTTTACAAGATTTACTAGAAGCTAGAAAAATGTGGCAGGCTAATGTCAGCTTTCAAAATGCCATGGAATATCTGGTTTTGAAAGAAATATAAACTCATACTCTTCGAAAATCAAATTCAAACCACGTCAACGTCGCCTTGCCGTACTCAAGTACAGCCTGCGGCTAGTTTCCTAGTTTGCTCTTTGATTTTCATTGAGTATTAAAAATGAACGATATAGAAAGGAAAGGGCTGTTTTATGGACAAAAAAGAATTATTTGACGCGCTAGATGATTTTTCCCAACAGTTACTGGTGACCTTGGCCGATGTGGAAGCCATTAAGAAAAATCTCAAGAGCCTGGTAGAGGAAAATACAGCTCTTCGCTTGGAAAATAGTAAGTTGCGCGAACGCTTAGGCGAGGTGGAAGCAGATACTCCCGTCAAGGCCAAGCATGTTCGTGAAAGCGTCCGTCGGATCTATAAAGACGGGTTTCACGTATGTAATGATTTTTATGGACAACGTCGAGAACAGGACGAGGAATGTATGTTCTGTGACGAGTTGTTGTACAGGGAGTAGGCATGCAGATTCAAAAAAGTTTTAAGGGGCAAACTCCCTATGGCAAGCTTTACTTAGTAGCAACGCCGATTGGCAATCTAGATGACATGACCTTTCGTGCCATCCAGACTTTGAAAGAAGTGGACTGGATTGCGGCTGAGGACACGCGTAATACGGGGCTTTTGCTCAAGCATTTTGACATTTTCACCAAGCAGATCAGTTTTCACGAGCACAATGCCAAGGAAAAAATTCCTGATTTGATTGGTTTCTTGAAAGCAGGACAAAGTATCGCTCAGGTCTCTGATGCGGGTCTGCCTAGTATCTCAGACCCTGGGCATGATTTGGTCAAGGTAGCTATTGAGGAAGAAATCGCAGTTGTTACCGTTCCAGGTGCCTCTGCAGGAATTTCTGCCTTGATTGCCAGTGGTTTAGCTCCACAACCACATATCTTTTACGGTTTCTTACTGAGAAAATCAGGCCAGCAAAAGCAATTTTTCGACTTAAAAAAAGATTACCCAGAAACTCAGATTTTCTACGAATCGCCCCATCGTGTAGCGGATACATTGGGAAATATGCTAGAAGTCTACGGTGACCGCTCGGTAGTCTTGGTCAGGGAATTGACCAAAATCTATGAAGAATACCAACGAGGTACCATTTCTGAATTATTAGAAAGCATAGCTGAAACGCCACTCAAGGGCGAATGCCTTCTCATTGTTGAAGGTGCCAGTCAGGATGTGGAGGAAAAGGACGAGGAGGACTTGTTTTCAGAAATCCAATCTCGTATCCAGCAAGGCATGAAGAAAAATCAAGCCATTAAGGAAGTCGCAAAGATATATCAGTGGAACAAAAGTCAGCTCTACGCTGCCTACCACGAATGGGAAGAAAATCAAGAAAATGACTAAACAGGGAAGTTTGCCTTCTTCCCTTTTTTTGTTATACTAGTATAAGAAAAATTAGAAAGATTTGTGGGTATCAAACAGTCTAGTAGCTTGTTTTTATTTGGACTTAGTTTCCACCCAAAGAGGTATTATTGTCGTGTCTCAATCTTATATCAATGTTATCGGTGCTGGTTTGGCAGGCTCTGAAGCAGCTTACCAAATCGCAGAACGCGGTATTCCAGTTAAACTCTATGAAATGCGTGGTGTCAAGTCAACACCCCAACACAAAACAGACAATTTTGCTGAATTGGTTTGTTCCAATTCCTTACGTGGGGATGCTCTGACAAACGCCGTTGGACTCCTCAAGGAAGAAATGCGTCGCTTGGGTTCTGTCATTTTGGAATCTGCTGAAGCTACACGTGTCCCTGCTGGTGGTGCCCTTGCGGTGGACCGCGATGGTTTCTCCCAGATGGTGACCGAAAAAGTAGCCAATCACCCCTTGATTGAAGTGGTTCGTGATGAAATTACAGAATTGCCAACGGATGTTATTACAGTTGTCGCTACTGGTCCTTTGACTAGTGATGCCTTAGCTGAAAAGATTCATGCCCTCAATGACGGTGATGGTTTCTATTTCTACGATGCGGCGGCGCCGATTATCGATGTCAATACCATCGATATGAGCAAGGTCTATCTCAAATCTCGTTATGATAAGGGAGAGGCGGCCTACCTCAACGCTCCAATGACCAAACAAGAATTTATGGATTTCCATGAGGCATTGGTCAATGCGGAAGAAGCACCGCTGAATTCTTTTGAAAAAGAAAAGTACTTTGAAGGATGTATGCCAATCGAAGTCATGGCCAAGCGTGGCATTAAAACCATGCTTTATGGTCCCATGAAACCAGTTGGTCTGGAGTATCCAGATGACTACACAGGCCCTCGTGATGGAGATTTCAAAACTCCATATGCGGTTGTCCAGCTCCGTCAGGATAATGCGGCTGGTAGTCTCTATAATATCGTTGGATTCCAGACCCACCTCAAATGGGGAGAACAAAAGCGTGTCTTCCAAATGATTCCAGGTCTTGAAAATGCGGAGTTTGTTCGCTATGGGGTCATGCATCGCAATTCTTATATGGATTCACCGAACTTGCTAGAACAAACCTATCGTTCTAAGAAACAACCAAACCTTTTCTTTGCTGGTCAAATGACGGGTGTGGAAGGCTATGTTGAGTCAGCAGCTTCAGGCTTGGTTGCAGGTATTAACGCAGCTCGTCTCTTTAAGGGTGAAAGTGAAGCTATCTTCCCAGAGACCACAGCGATTGGAAGTCTAGCTCATTACATCACTCATGCGGACAGCAAACATTTCCAACCAATGAATGTCAATTTTGGGATTATCAAGGAATTGGAAGGCGAGCGTATCCGTGATAAAAAAGCTCGTTATGAAAAAATTGCAGAGCGTGCTCTTACCGACTTAGAGGAATTTTTAACGGTTTAATTTTTTTGAAAGAATTGCTCATGATACTATAAAAATCTTAGAAATTGTGATAAAATAGGTAGGATAAAAAAAGGAGAGTAAAAATGGCGAACCCCAAGTATAAACGTATTTTAATCAAGTTATCAGGTGAAGCCCTTGCCGGTGAACGTGGCGTAGGGATTGATATCCAGACAGTTCAAACAATCGCAAAAGAGATTCAAGAAGTTCATAGCTTAGGTATCGAAATTGCCCTTGTTATTGGTGGAGGAAATCTCTGGCGTGGAGAACCTGCTGCAGAAGCAGGAATGGACCGCGTTCAGGCCGATTACACTGGAATGCTTGGGACCGTGATGAATGCTCTTGTGATGGCAGATTCATTGCAGCAAGTTGGTGTCGATACGCGTGTGCAAACTGCCATTGCCATGCAACAAGTGGCAGAGCCGTACGTACGTGGACGTGCCCTTCGTCATCTTGAAAAAGGCCGCATCGTTATCTTTGGTGCTGGGATTGGTTCACCTTACTTCTCAACAGATACAACAGCTGCCCTTCGTGCAGCTGAAATCGAAGCGGATGCCATTCTGATGGCTAAAAATGGGGTAGACGGTGTTTACAATGCCGATCCTAAGAAAGACAAAACTGCCGTTAAGTTTGAAGAATTGACCCACCGTGACGTTATCAATAAAGGTCTTCGTATCATGGACTCAACTGCTTCAACCCTCTCTATGGACAACGACATTGACTTGGTTGTCTTCAATATGAACCAACCAGGCAACATCAAACGTGTCGTATTTGGTGAAAATATTGGAACAACAGTTTCAAACAATATCGAAGAAAAGGAATAAGAAAATTATGGCTAATGCAATTGTAGAAAAAGCTAAAGAGAGAATGACCCAGTCTCACCAATCACTTGCTCGTGAATTTGGTGGTATCCGTGCCGGTCGTGCCAACGCAAGCTTGCTAGACCGTATCCACGTAGAATACTACGGAGTCGAAACTCCTCTTAACCAAATCGCTTCAATTACTATTCCAGAAGCGCGTGTCTTGTTGGTAACACCATTTGACAAGTCTTCATTGAAAGACATCGAACGTGCCTTGAACGCTTCTGATCTTGGTATTACACCAGCTAATGACGGTTCTGTGATCCGCTTGGTTATCCCTGCTCTTACAGAAGAGACTCGTCGTGACCTTGCCAAAGAAGTGAAGAAGGTCGGTGAGAATGCTAAAGTGGCTGTCCGCAATATCCGTCGTGATGCTATGGACGAAGCTAAAAAGCAAGAAAAAGCAAAAGAAATCACTGAAGACGAATTGAAGACTCTTGAAAAAGATATTCAAAAAGTAACAGACGACGCTGTGAAACACATCGACGACATGACAGCCAATAAAGAAAAAGAAATCTTGGAAGTCTAAAAATAAACAGAAAAACTCAGTTGGCATTGCTGGCTGAGTTTTATTCGAAAGAAGGAAATATGAATACAAATCTTGCAAGTTTTATCGTTGGACTCATCATCGATGAAAATGACCGTTTTTACTTTGTGCAAAAGGATGGTCAGACCTATGCTCTTGCTAAGGAAGAAGGTCAACATACAGTAGGGGATACGGTCAAAGGTTTCGCCTACACGGATATGAATCAAAAACTCCGCCTGACAACCTTAGAAGTGACTGCCACTCAGGACCAATTTGGTTGGGGAACCGTAACAGAAGTTCGTAAGGATTTGGGTGTCTTTGTCGATACTGGTCTACCTGACAAGGAAATCGTTGTGTCACTCGATATCCTCCCTGAGTTCAAGGAACTCTGGCCTAAGAAGGGTGACAAACTCTACATCCGCCTTGAAGTGGACAAGAAAGACCGAATCTGGGGACTCTTGGCTTATCAAGAAGACTTCCAACGTCTGGCTCGTCCTGCCTACAACAATATGCAGAACCAAAACTGGCCAGCCATTGTTTACCGCCTCAAGCTGTCAGGGACCTTTGTCTATCTGCCAGAGAATAACATGCTTGGTTTCATTCACCCAAGTGAGCGCTATGCAGAGCCACGTTTAGGGCAAGTGTTAGATGCGCGTGTCATTGGTTTCCGAGAGGTTGACCGCACTCTTAATCTTTCTCTCAAACCGCGTTCTTTTGAGATGTTGGAAAATGATGCACAAATGATTCTGACTTACTTGGAAAGCAATGGCGGTTTCATGACTTTAAATGATAAGTCATCTCCTGATGATATCAAAGCAACCTTTGGTATTTCTAAAGGTCAGTTCAAGAAAGCACTCGGTGGCTTGATGAAGGCTGGCAAAATCAAGCAAGATCAGTTTGGGACAGAGTTGATTTAGGCCTTATAGACATGATAAAGAAACTTGAAGAAATGAGTTTAGAGGAACTCTGGCAACTTTTTCCGATTTTTTTAGTAGAGCACAAGCCAGAGTGGAAAGACTGGTATGAATCGGAAAAAGCAAGCCTGAAAAAAATATTGGGTGCAAATGTTATTAAAAGAATAGAACATATCGGTAGCACTGCTATCCCTAATATTTGGGCCAAAAATATCGTTGATATTCTGTTAGAAGTAGGTAAAATAGAGGATTTAGCAAGAGTTAGGGATTTATTGGTGAAGAATGGGTGGCTAGTGATGTCGGAGAGTCCTAACAGGATTTCGCTAAATAAAGGATATACAGAGCAGGGATTTGCTGAGAAAGTTTTTCATTTACATTTGCGAATGACGGGAGATCATGACGAGATTTATTTTAGAGATTATCTCTGCCAGCATCCAGATATTGCCCAAGCGTATCAGGAATTAAAACTAAGTTTGTGGAAAAAATTTGAACACAATCGAGACGCCTATACAGATGCTAAAACAGATTTTATAAACCACTACGTTTCAGAGGCTAAGTCCAGTAATTTTCAAGAATCAGAAAAGTGTCATTAAAAAACTCTTGATAGGAGAAAGAATTGAGAAAATCATTTTACACTTGGCTCATGACCGAGCGCAATCCTAAAAGTAATAGCCCTAAAGCCATCTTGGCAGACCTCGCTTTTGAAGAGTCAGCTTTTCCAAAACATACAGATGATTTTGATGAGGTGAGTCGCTTTCTGGAGGAGCATGCCAGTTTCTCTTTTAACCTAGGTGACTTTGACGCTATCTGGCAAGAATACTTAGAACACTAGAGACAATGAGATGAGGCTAGTATTTTATTGTTCTCTTTGCTATAATATAAAGAAATAAACGGATTAGAGAGGTTCTTTATTTGAAGGAACATTCAATAGACATTCAACTAAGTCACCCAGATGACTTGTTCCATCTTTTTGGTTCCAATGAGCGCCATCTTCGTTTGATGGAAGAAGAGCTCGATGTGGTGATTCATGCCCGTACGGAGATTGTGCAGGTTTTGGGAGAAGAAGCTGCCTGTGAGGAAGCCCGTCAGGTTATTCAGGCTTTGATGGTCTTGGTAAATCGTGGAATGACCGTTGGCACGCCAGATGTGGTGACTGCGATTAGCATGGTCAAAAACGATGAAATTGACAAGTTTGTCGCCCTTTACGAAGAAGAAATTATCAAGGATAATACTGGGAAGCCTATCCGTGTCAAAACCTTGGGTCAAAAGCTTTATGTGGACAGTGTCAAACAGCATGATGTGACCTTTGGAATCGGACCTGCAGGGACAGGGAAGACCTTTCTTGCAGTGACTTTGGCAGTAACTGCCCTTAAACGTGGGCAAGTCAAGCGGATTATCCTTACTCGTCCGGCAGTGGAAGCAGGCGAGAGTCTAGGATTTCTTCCGGGTGATCTTAAGGAGAAGGTCGATCCTTATCTTCGACCAGTTTATGATGCCTTGTATCAGATTCTCGGGAAAGACCAAACGACCCGTCTCATGGAGCGTGAAATTATCGAAATCGCGCCCCTCGCCTACATGCGTGGACGGACCTTGGATGATGCCTTTGTCATTCTCGATGAGGCGCAAAATACGACTATCATGCAGATGAAGATGTTCTTGACTCGTTTAGGCTTTAATTCGAAGATGATTGTCAATGGGGATATCAGTCAGATTGACCTGCCACGTAATGTTAAGTCCGGTTTGATTGATGCTCAAGAAAAGCTCAAGAACATTCACCAAATCGACTTTGTTCATTTTTCAGCTAAGGATGTGGTTCGCCATCCGGTTGTCGCTCAGATTATTCGAGCTTATGAACCCGCTCCAGTTAAGGTTGAAGAAAAGAACCAAGAGACAGAATAGCAAAAAAGAGCAGTTCAGATGCGAACTGCTTTTAAGTTGCCCTGTATAAAAAGTTGTATGGCTAATTTATTATATACAGAATAATGATGATTCTAATCTGATGTTGGTAAAATTCTAGAAATATTAGTGCTGAAACCTCCACATTTAAGTTAACTTATTATAAATTTTATTTTTTCTTAATTTCCTTAGCAATTAATAGGAAAAATTACGATAAATTTTATTGAAATAAAGATTTCAAAATGATAAAATGATATTTGGGTTAGAGTGGGCTTATGTCCAAAATTTGAAAGTACCTAACTCGCTTTCACATCTTAATAGAAAGGAGATATTATGAAAAAAGACAAGTGGTGGCTTCCATTTTTAGCAGTAGGAGTCATCATAGCTTTAGCGGTGGGTTTAATTTATTTCACTAGACCCACTAAGGATGGAGATATAGGAACGTCTTCAGTTTCGCAATCGACTTCAAGCGATGAGAACAATTCAGCTTTGAGTTTAAAAGGTCAACAACTTCCAGAATTTAAAATGACCTCTCAAGATGGAAAATTGATTGCTATCTCGGAACTGTATGATAAACCTATATTAGTTGTCGAATGGGCTAGTTGGTGTCCGCATTGCCAGAAACAACTACCCATTGTTCAGCAGATGTATGAAAAGTATGGAGATCAAATTCATTTTGTTCTTCTGAATATGAACGAACCAGGAAAAGAAACAAAGGAAACTGCTGATCAGTATATCAAAGAAAAAGGATATACTTTCCCGTATTATTATGACGAAGATCAGTTCGCAGCCGATCTTTTACAGGTTCAAACCATACCAAGTATGTATCTTGTGACAAAACAGCAACAGGTAAAGAATGTATTAGTAAATCATACCACTGCTGAAAATTTCTCGAAAGAGTTACAAGAACTGCTAAACTAACATACATTCATTTCGGAAAAAGGAGGAAGAAGAAATCGCAATAGGATTTCAGAGAAAATTATGAGAGATTTCATTAAAAAGGTCTCCATTCTGTTTACGATTCTGTTTCTCTCTGTGCCATTAGGATTGGCTGGACTGTTCCTTGCTCGAGGTGCATCAGCTGATGAAGGGGCTGCAAGACAAGTAGGAGAGAACACAGAAATTATCCAGAATGGATGTTATCGTAAGGTAAAGAAAACAGAAAAAACACAGTGGACAGTTCCACGTAAACCGATCGACTTAGTTATCCTTCAAGATGCGAGTGGATCCTTTGAAAAGACTATTCCTAGTGTTAAGAATGCCTTGAAGCGTTTGACCACTTATGTGAAACCTGAACAGTACAATGAAACTGACCCACATTTAGTGAGTACAGGTGATCCAGATACGACTGACCGCGTCTTCGTTTCAGCTTATCAAGGATTGGATCAGGTTCGATATTTTGATAATGAGGACTTCACAGGAGCGATTGATACCTATACAAATGAGGGGATCACTGGTAAACATTATCAGTTTAGTTCAAGTGATTTAACATCAGATCAAAAATCTATTCATAGCTTTATTGATAATATTACTGTTGGAGGAGGAACTCCTACAGTTCCTGGTATCACGGATGCTCTTGCTGCTTATAACAGTCAAAAAGGAGAAATGAAAAATGGTCGTAAGACAGTATTCCTCCTTGTAACGGATGGTGTGGCCAATGGTTACCGTCTCCCAGATGGTAATGTTGTTATGGATAAAAGTTATGCCAGAACTTATAAGCTACAACCTGCATGGGGACTTGGTCAAAACTATTTCCCTGAAGCAGCGCAAGATATTGTCAGCCGTGCAAACGAGTTAAAAGAGGCAGGAAATACACTTAAGAATGCTGTTGGATCAGAAGGCTCTGTAGTTATTGGTTTCTGGGAGCGAGTGGCAGGGTTCACTGACCCATACTTCCAATATGGTTCTGCTTATTTGAATGGATTTGGAAAAACATTGAATATCGGTGATAACCGTTCAGTTCAAGGAATCTTCCATGATGCTCTTCAATCGATGGCTTCACCAGACAAGGTTGTAAACGGAAAGAACGTTTCCTTCTATGTTAATGAACAAAGCGATATCGATAAGTTCTCAAATCGAATTTTAGAATCGGTAGCTGCAGCGTTGATCAAGGAAGACATCAAAGGTGAGTTCACTGTTACACCCGGGTATAAGGTTGATGCTGTTCGAATCAATGGTAAAACAGTTGTTGAAAAAGTCACAGATCCATCAAAACAAATTCGTGGTCGAATCAATCAAGAAGGTGACAATGTCACAATCTATGTACCCGATAGTGTCTTCAACCCTGGAGATAACAATTTCGACTATGATTTGAGTAAGGAAGCTCGTGCTCCTGAAACGAATGAAGAGGATGAAGTTGATCCGCCAGCTGATTACACACCAACGAATGAAACAATTACAGTCCCTGAATTGACTGGTGTCTTCAAGACAGGTGAATTTACAACCCGTAAGATTGGTGGACGTAATGAAGAAGTTGAAGTTCAAAAACTCGAGTACTGTTACCCAAGTGTCACGAAGAGAATTACCGACGCAGATAAGAGTAATGATTTGGGAGAAATTGATGACCCGCTTGGTTTGACAAAGAAAAAAGCCTATTCTGCACAATTGTCAGACAAGGCAGAGGAGTTTACCTATACTCTTGATTACAACTTCAATAACGTAGCCTACGAATTTGAAAAGAACGTCATGTTGACAGACCCACTTGACTACCGTTTGGAAGTGGTTGAAAGTTCAGCTACTGGACCAAATGGAGAAAAATGGACCACTCGTGTAGTTAGTCAAGATGATTCAGAAGGCAACCCTCAAAGTGTCGTGGTTGCGGATGTTCCTGCTAAAGGATCCAACTATAATTACTTGGTATTGAAGAAAGCTCAAATGACCATTAAGGTTCGTTTGAAAGAACAATACCGCAATAATCAATCAAGTAAAGAATTCATGGCTCTCCTTCAGGAAAGTAATGGATTTGGTCTCCTAAACCAAGGGAACATCATGTGGAATGGTGATGACAATCAACCAAACCAAGATGCGCATGCCAAGACAGATACCAAACCAAGTACCATTCGCCGTTCAAATCCAGTTTACGTGAAACCTCCAGTTGTAACCGAAATTACGAAGAAGGTTAATGACAAAGAACATGAAGATTTGAAGGCAGAAGAGGAACTCTTTGAGTACAAGGTGACTGCTCCATGGCCAGGTATTGCGGACAACTTTACGCTGACAGATACAGTTGTTCCAGAGTTAGAAGTTCAAGCAGATAGTTTGAATGTAAAACTCGGTGGAAAAGATAACGCTGATTTGAAAGGTGCGACAACCGTTTCAGGTCAAACCGTTTCGTTGACACTAGACAAAACTAATCTTGAAAAAATCACTCGTAAAGTGAATCGCCGTAAGGTGAAAGACATTCAATATGTAGAATTAACCTTTAAGGCGAAAATCCGTAAAGGTGCTGATCTTTCTAAATACAAGAAAGATGGTCAAGTAAAAGTACCAAATACAGCGGATGTGATCTTGAACGATGTGAAACAAACCTCTAACGAAGTAACGGTTACCCCACCAAAACCAAAAGAACCAACGATTGATAAGAAAATCAATGAAAACTTGGATAGCTTCCAAACGTTTGATGGGCAACCATACAACTACAATATTACAACAGCAGTACCAAGTGATGTTGCTAATTACAAGAAATTTGTGATTCGTGATACACTGGATGCTAATTTGGAACTTGCAGGAGACGTAAGTATTAAAGGTTCTGCAGCGGCCCTCTTTGATATCCACACCAATGGTCAAGAGATTACGGCAACGGTGAAGGATGGTCAGTTTGGTGAACTTGCAAAATACTCAACTGTTGAACTAGTCATTCCTGCAAAAGTTAAAAATGGTGTGATAGGTACAACCATTGAAAACAAGGCTTCTATTTCCTTTACAAATGAGAATAATGTAGAGAAAGAAGTTGAATCGAAACCTGTCACCGTAACGCCACCTCCTGTAACGAAGAAGATCAATGAAACTCTTGATCACTTAGATATCGCGACAGGTCAAGCGTATAACTACAACATTAAGACAAAACTTCCAACAGATATTACAGATTACAAGAAATTTGTGATTACAGATACACTTGAAGGAGATTTGTCAGTTATCAATGAAACTTCAAGCAAACCAGTTATCAAAGGAGCAGCTGCCGCCTTCTTCGATGTAACAGTTGAGGGTCAAACCGTGACTGCAACGATGAAGGACTTTGCGAACGCTACAGACCTTGCTGGTCAAGAAGTGGAATTGATTATTCCGGCTAAGATCAATGATGGAGTGACTCGTATCAACATTCCAAATACTGCGAAGTTCAGCTTCACAGATAAGAACGATCATAGCGGAGAAAAAGAAACGAAACCTGTCACCGTAACCCCTCCATCAGAACCAGGTGTTGATAAGAAAATCAACGAAACACTGACAGAGGCAACAATCGGTGCGGAAACCGACTTTGCTTATAATATCAAAGCGAAATTGCCAAATGATATTACAACGTACAAGTCCTTCGTTGTAACGGATACCTTGGATGAGAACTTGACTCCAGGTCAAGCTGAAATCAAGGGAGCGGCAGCGAAATTCTTCGATGTAACAGTTCAAGGTCAAACCGTGACTGCAACGATGAAAGATTTTGCGAATGCGGGTGACTACGGTAACCAAGAAGTAGAGCTCGTGATTCATGCCAAAGTGAAGAAAGGCTCAACTGTTCCATCTATTGAGAACAAAGCTAAGATTACTTACACCAACAAGAATGACCAACAAGGTGAGAAAGAAACCAAGCCGGTCACTGTTACACCACCACCAATCACGAAGAAGGTGAATGGTCAGGAACATGCAGATCTTGGTAAGTTATCAGAAATCTTTACGTATACGATTGACTCAACGGTTCCACATGTGGCAGATAGCTTCACCATTTCAGATGATATCGTCAAAGAATTGGCATTTGAAGGAGAAGCAACGGTCACTGTTGATGGCCAAGCTGTTCAAGACCTCACTGTAACAACAGAAGGTCAACGTTTGACGGTCACATTTGGTAAAGAGCAAGTGAAACAATATGCTGGTAAAGCTGTACAAGTTTCATTTAAGGCTAAGGTGAAGGAAGGCATTACCTTTGATGCACTCTTAGCAGCTTATCCAAATGAATCAAAAGACAAGCCGGTAGTACCAAATACTGCTAGCTACATCATTAATGATAATCCTGATTCTAAGAAAGAATCAAAACCAGTTACCGTTACACCACCACCAACCACTACTCCAGAGCTTAAGAAGGAAGTAAACGGAGCAGAACGTTATGATCTTGCAAAACGTAATGAAGAGTTTACTTATACTTTGAAAACAACAATGCCTGCCAGCGCAACTGTGTTTGAGATGACAGACGAGTTGAAAGAAGTTCTAGAATTTGTTGGTGAGAATGCTTCAGCCACTGTTAAACTTGATGGTGAGGATGCAGGATCGAAGGCGACAGTGACACTTTCTGGTCAAGTCATCAAAGTTGCCTTTACAGAAGCTTCTGTAAAAGCAGATGCAGGTAAGTCCATTGAAGTGAATTTCAAGGCTAAGATTAGAGATAATGCCAACTTATCAGCTTATGTGAATAAAGATGGTAAGACAGAGATTCCGAATAAGGCTTCTTATGATATTGATCACAATCCGAAATATCACAAGGACTCTAACGAAGTCCCAGTAACACCTCCAACACCAGACGAGCCAGAGATCAAGAAAGATGTGAACGGCAAAGAATCTGAAACTCTTGACAAACGCGACCAAGTCTTCACATACAACGTGAAAACAAGTGTAGCGCAAGATGCGACAGCCTTCAGCGTAACCGATAAGATCGAAGATGTTCTTGAGTTTGCAGGTAAATCAAGTGCGACCTTGAATGGTCAAGCGCTTGAAGCAAGTCAAATCAAGGTAGAAGGTCAAACGATTACCTTGACGCTTACAGAAGACCAAGTGAAAGCAAATGGCGGTCAAGCAGTTGAATTAACATTCGACGCGAAGATCAAAGCTGGCGCTAACTTGTCCGCATATGTGAAGGAAGACGGCCGTACACAGATTCCGAATAAGGCTTCTTACGACGCAAGCTTCCCACACAAACCAGGTGTGCACAAGGACTCTAACGAAGTCCCAGTAACACCTCCAACACCAGAAGAGCCAGAAATCAAGAAAGATGTGAACGGCAAGGCAGAAGCAACCCTCGCAAAACGTGATGAAGTCTTCACATACAATGTGAAAACAAGTGTAGCGCAAGATGCGACAGCCTTCAGCGTAACCGATAAGATCGAAGATGTTCTTGAGTTCTCAGGTAAATCAAGTGCGACCTTGAATGGTCAAGCTCTTGATGCAAGCCAAATCAAGGTAGAAGGTCAAACGATTACCTTGACCCTTACAGAAGAACAAGTGAAAGCAAATGGCGGTCAAGCAGTTGAATTAACATTCGACGCTAAGATCAAAGCCGGCGCTAACTTGTCTGCATATGTGAAGGAAGACGGCCGTACACAGATTCCGAATAAGGCTTCTTACG